>JASHYD010000462.1 GCA_030043175.1 Xanthobacteraceae bacterium
AGGCCCCGCAGGAGGCGAATCCGCGATGCACGCTGTGTTCTGTAAGATTTGGATTACTCGCCCGCCGTGGGCATTGACGCTGCCCTTAAATTCACAAGACCTCGGCACGTCCCGCTAGCAGCACGAATCTACGTTGGCACCCCCGCCTAACAACGAAAACCGCAACTTACAACTTACCTTCGTGTAATAATCCCTATAACGGTCCACGTTAATAATTTACGCTAGCGCTATGAGAAGGTCAATACAATACCCAACAATACACGTCTGCGATGCGCCAGTTTGAAAACTCCCCCAAGTAGGTTGCGTGTCGCCAACCAGAAAGTCTTTCGACCAACTTTCTTTGCTCGCAAGTCGGACGATAGTCTGCAATTCGCAAGAGCAGCAATTGACCCTCAAAAGACATCGCTCTGAGACGGAAGGCAAGAATATATACGTCCCCCGCCGACATGAGCGGTCGCGCTCGCGGCGTGCTATAATTCAGAGGTCCAAAACGTCGCGGGCCTATGAGAGGGGTAAAATGAGCAACCGAACCGTACTCCGAAATCTCCTATGGGGAGCCTTGGTAAGCGCTTACGTGATCGCAGGGACGGCTTTCCCGACCAATGCCGGGCAGATCGCTGCAAGCGTAGAATACGACTTCATCCCGCCCCCAGCTGGGCTCTCGGATGATTTCCGGCCGATTGCCGGAATGTCGCTGAGGTTCATGTCCATCAAGGCAATCGATGGTTTTCAGATCGAAGCCGCATTGTGGCAGCCGGCCGCGAAGCAGCCCGTGGCTACGACACTGATTGTAATGGTCCATGGGAGCGGAGGAAGTTACCGAGGAGCACCGCAAAGCGCACTTGGTCCAAGGGTTGCGGCCAAGGGATATGCGACGCTCGCTATAAATACGCGGCAGCATGACGACAGGATCAACACCGATAACTTCTTTGACGTGAGACGCGATATCGACGCTGCTGTCCAAGTGGCGCGTGCACTCGGTTACAAAACCCTGGTCTTGCAGGGGCACAGTCTAGGCAACATCCAAGTGCAGTTCTACGCTGCAACCAATTGGGATCGCGACATAAAAGGCGTCATGCTGCTCGGCGCATTTGGTAACTTGCCGTGGAAAACGCGAACCATTCTCATGCAAGATGAAGAAGGCTTCCAAAAACTAATCGAGGCATCCTTGAAAGCACTTCGCGACGGCAAGCTCGAAGAGGTGCTGCCGATCAAGATGCACTACTTGGCAGGGCAGGACTCGCCAGTCACAGGACAGCACTTTCTGACCTATCGCTGGGACAAAACCAGTGCCGCAGATGGCACGTTTTGGATTCATCGTATCCCGCGACCGATCTTGTTGGTCCGCGACCAGTCAGACGGCTTAATCCAGCCTTTCGAGCCTTACATGCTTTTGAGCGCAGCCCATTCGGAGGGGTCGCTCGCGACCAGCATTGACTTTGTGCTTCTTCCGGATTCAAAGCCGGTTAGTCTCAAGGGGCACTCCTTCGACGGAAATGAACAACCTCTCACTGAGACAATCACGAATTGGCTCGCAAATCACGGCCTTCAATGATGCTCAGGTTCAAAGTCGTGTCGCCCTGATGGATGGTCGAATGCCCAAGGGAACTTCTGCTCTTGGCCCGAGGCT
This sequence comes from Xanthobacteraceae bacterium, assembly GCA_030043175.1. The sequence goes on from JASHYD010000462.1 coordinate 1,631, forward strand.
GACGACTTGGGCGTTGCAGCAAGTCGTCAGCTTTCTGGGGTACTTCCGACGTACTGACAACATAGTCGGAACGGCAGGCGCCGATGGCACGGTGAGCCCGAGCACCCCAGCTGTCTTGAGATTTATGACGACTTGTACTGATCGGGACCTAAACCGGGAGGTCCGCTGGCTGGATGTCCTATCAGCCGGCCTTGATGCCCGCGGCCCGGATCACGTTTGCCCATTTCTCGCTGTCGGCAGCGATAAGACGAGCGAATTTCGCGGAAGAGCCAGGAAGGGGCTCCGATCCCAATTCGGCAATCCGCGACCTCATACGCGGCTCGTCAAGTATGGCATTGACCTCGCGGTTAAGCCTCTCGATGACACCCGGTGCCGTCTGTCTAGGTGCCGCGATCCCGTTGAGGGCACTGGCCTCGAAGCCTGGCACGAACTCGCCGACAGTCGGCGCATGGGGGAGTTCTGGCCAACGGATCGCACTGGTAACGGCGAGGGCGCGCAGCCCACCGGAACGAACATGCGGGATCGTAGTGGCCATAAATTCGAACATAACCTGCACCTGTCCCGCCAGCAAATCGGAAAGCGCCGGGGCGCCGCCACGGTACGGCACATGAACTATGTCGATGCCAGTCATCATCTTGAACAGCTCACCACTCATGTGTTGCAGCGACCCGATACCCGCCGAGGCATAATTGATCCTGCCGGGGTTCGCCTTGGCATAGGCTACGAACTCCGAAACCGACGTGGCGGGGAAGGCAGGATTTACGGCCATGACGCAGGCGAGCGTCGAGATTCCGGCCACCGGCGCAAGGTCGCGCAGGTAGCTGTATTTCACATCGGGATAGAGCAATTCGCTGTAGGCATCGTTCGAGCCGGACAGGAGGAGGGTGTAGCCGTCTGCCGGTGCGCGCACGACAGCGTCGACCCCTATGGTGCCTCCCGCTCCTGGGCGATTCTCCACAACAAACGACTGACCCAAACGATCCGAAAGCCGTTGCCCGATCAGACGGGCGTAGACGTCCGTCACGCCACCGGCCGGATAGCCCACAACAATGCGGATCGGCCTCGACGGGTAGGCCTGAGCCTGCACTATGTTGGACGCCGAAGGGACGGCGGCCGCGGTCGCAGTTGCAAAAATCGCCGACGGTGAAGTTCCATTGATTTTCTCCCAATTTCATTACAGCGAATGCGAGCGGCGCGTCGACCAGCGAAAGTTTCGCGACTGCCACGTCTGCCGACTTGCGCTATGCACAAAGTCGTCAGCTTATATATGAGGTACTGCGGACCTGCCGGTCGAACGGGCACTATAGCCGTTCTTGACCCATAGCAGCCCTGTGGCGTTCCTAAGCGGGTGCACGGAAAATGCATCTTTGCCACGCGCCGGTCGACAGACAGCGCGGGACGGCCTCGTCACTCGCCCTTAATGTTGGCCTCGCGAATGACGCGACCGTATTCCTCATTCTGCTTGCGCAGGTAAGAGGCAAAATCACCGCCACAAGTGCCAACCTGAGAAAGCCCGAGGTTGACGAGCTTCGTTTTGACTTCGGGCGTTTGCATCGCAGTGGTGAACCAATTCGCAAGCTGCGCGACCGTTTCCTTTAGCGTCTTGGCCGGAGCAAACAGTCCAATCCAAGTGTCCGTCTCGAATTCCGGGTAACCCGACTCGGCGACGGTTGGTATGTTCGGTAGCTGCTCGGTCCGCGCTTGTAATGTACTGACCAGGGCGCGGAGCTTGCCCGCCTGCAACTGCTCGGCCACTTCGGGATAATTCACGAGCACTGACGTCACATGCCCGCCGAGGATCGAGTTGACAGCCGGCGCGGTGCCGGCAAACGGAATGAAGGTCATATCGACCTTGGCTCTTCGCTTGAGCATTTCGAATGCAATGTGTTGGGCTGTTGCGGGGCCAACGCTCGCAAGCGTCAGCTCGCCGGGTTTCACACGCCCTGCGCCGAACAGATCGGCGAGAGTTCCGTATGGCGATGCGCTATTGACGGCTAAGACGTGCGGCGAACGCACGAGGTTACAGATCGGCTCGAAGCTCGATAACGGGTCGTAGGTCAGTTTCTTCAGGAATGCGTTGATGAGAAAGGAGTTCGCAGCGACGAGAACCGTGTTTCCATCCGGTGCGGCGCGCGAGACTGCTTCGGTGCCGATCACCGATGCCGCACCCGCTCGGTTTTCGATTAGCATCGTCAGCCCTTGTGCTCGACCGATGTTGTCGGCCAACAGACGAGCTACGATGTCGGCGGCCCCGCCTGGCGGGAACGGAACGACGATTTTGATTGTTCGCGACTGCGACCACGCACCGTCATCTGAAAAGAGGATGGATGCAACAGCGAGCATGGCAGCACCCGCTGCCCGATGCAGAAATTGACGACGTCGAGGTTTCAAGGCGTACCTCCTAACGGTGGTGGCGACCGAACTGGCTGAGGTTTTCAACCATGTCCTTCGATCCATAATGGCTGCCTTTCTGGTTTCCGCTCTCCGACCCAATCCAGATCGGCGCGCAGTCGGCATGTGGAACTGGGTTCGATCTTGGCGTAGGCTGATTGACGCGTCCTGAAAGAACAAACGCAATTTCCTGAAAAGGGATGGATTCGACGTGAAAATGTCGGTCAATCCAGCGCGTTCGGCGAACGGTGGTTAAGGCGGCAGCGGATACGATGTTCCGGTTCGCGAACTACACGCTGGATGTCGTCCGTGGCTCGCTGCGATCGACGGATCGCGACGTGGAACTGCGCCCGAAGAGTTTCGAGGTATTGTGTTACCTAGTTGAGAATGCTGGTCGTGTTGTAACCAAGCAAGAATTGATCAAGTCGGTCTGGCCGAACGTTGTCGTGACCGAGGAATCGCTGACGCGGTGCGTGAGCGACGTGCGCAACGCCATCGGCGACGGCGATCAGACCATCATCAAAACCATCCCGCGCCGCGGCTACCGGTTCGCCGCCCCGGTTTCGCAGCTTCGCAACGATTGCGTGCCAGCCGAGAGCTCGCAAGCCGAATCCGGCGCCCGCCGACCGTTCGAGCCGCTCCCCGATCGGCCCTCGATCGCCGTGCTGGCATTTAACAATCTTACCGGAGACCCGCGACAGGAATATTTCAGTGACGGCATCACCGAGGACATCATCACCGAATTGTCCCGGTTCTCCGAGCTCAGGGTGATCGCTCGCAATTCGACGTTTCAGTACAAGGGCAAAGCGGTCGACGTTCGGCAGATCGGGCGGGAGCTCGGTGTACGTTATGTCCTCGAAGGTAGTATCCGGCGGGACGGTGATCGCGTCCGCATCACAGCGCAATTGATCGATGCCGCGACCGCCGCACACCGCTGGGCTGAGCGGTATGACCGCGAGCTGAGCAACGTCTTCGCGGTCCAGGACGAGGTTAGCCGCACAATCGTCGCAATCCTTGCCGCTCACGTGAATAAGGCTGAAGCGGAGCGTACGCTGCTGAAACCAGCAGCGACTTGGGAAGCCTACGACTATTACCTGCGCGGGGTCGGGGCCTATCATTCACATGTCACCGAACCCACGACCGTGCCAATTTCGGAGGTGCGGCGTCTTCTCGAAAAATCCCTGTTGATCGACCCCCACTACGCGCGTTCCTATGCAATGCTGTCGCGGACCCGGGTGCGAACATTCTGGGACCCGGTAGATGGCGACCATCTCGACCCCGCAGCGACGGACCGCGCTTATGAACTGGCCCGCAAGGCGGTCCAGCTCGACGCCAATCTGCCCATCGCCCACTTTCAGCTCGGCATGGCCTTGCTTTTCAAGCGCCGGCGCGATGAAGCCGTTACAGAGTTTGATCGCGCCTTGGCACTCAATCCCAATTATACCGAATATCAATTTGGTTTCGGCCTACTGTTGGCGGGACAAGCGGCGAGAGCTATCGAGGTGCTAGAGACGAATGTGCGGCTTGATCCGTTTGGGTTCCCCACACGGCACTTGTTCATGGGCCAAGCCTGCTACATGCTTGAGCGCTATGCACAAGCAATAACGCATCTGCGCGAATCCACATCGCGGCTCCCGGATCAGTGGGCGAACTATGCTTTTCTCGCCGCTACCCACGCACAGTTGGGACAATTTGACGAAGCGAGGTCGGCGGTAAACCAACTCCTGCGCACAAATCCTGGTATCACCATTGAAAGGACGATGCGCTCGTTGCCCTACTACGAGCTGAGCGATGTCAAGCACTTCTCCGATGGCCTCCGCAAGGCGGGGCTGCCCGAATGTTAAGCACGCAATGGCCGCTTTTGGGGTCCACTGCCGGAATAACCCTGGCAATAAACCGGCCGATAATCTAAATTTAGGATATAGGTTTTTCGGAGTAGGAAAAAATGGCACCGAGAGGAAGGCCTCCGGGATCGCCGAAAACCCCCGGCAGTGGGCGCAAAAAAGGCACCCCTAACAAGATCCAGGCGCCCAAGATCAAAGAACGGATCGCCCAGGCGCAGGCCGTCGCCCTGGAGCGCGTCGAGGGCTTGGTGCAGCGTATGACGCCGCTCGAAAAAATGCTCGACATCATGAATGATCCATGCACTCCGCCGGGCATGGTGTTGGAGGCCGCCAAGGCGGCGGCGCCGTATGTTCACGCAAAGAAGCCCGACCTGATGGTGGTGGCGCGCAAACTCAGCGACCTCTCGGTCGAGGAGCTGACTGAGCTGTCCGCCATTTTGGCCCGGGAAGATGAGACGGAAAACGAGGGCATCCACTAATGGTTACACTCAGGGATCTCGTAGATCGCGAATTGGCAAAGCGCGAGGTGGATAACATTGAGTATCGGCCGTTTTCCATGATCGTGCATGACACGCCAGAGGCTCTCCGGGACACCGCTGCGGCTGTTACAGCGATCGAGGCGCAGTACGAAAACGGTGGCCCTCGGGTGAGGATCTCAAGCGATATCGAGGAGGACGTCGCACAGGCGCTCGTGCAAGCGCACCCGGCTCTGTTTAGGAAGCTCGTCCGGACGAGC
>JASHYD010000463.1 GCA_030043175.1 Xanthobacteraceae bacterium
GGCTCATGCCCGCCTTGCGTGCCAGGTCATCGAGGCGCGGAAATTCATCGGCTGTTTCGATCAGCCGGCAAGCGCGGGCCACAGCCGCCGCCTGACGCTGGTCCGATCCTTGCGCCATCGGGTTGCAGCGCTTGCAGGGGCGAAAACCCGCGCGCTCGGCCTCGGCGGGCGTTGTGTAAAAGGCGACATTGCGGCGACTTGGCAAGCGTGAGCCACACGAGGGACGACAAAACACCCCGGTGGTGCGCACCGCATAATAGAACGTTCCATCCGCGTCGCGGTCGCGTCGGCGGATCGCCTCCCAGCGCGCGTCATCGTCACGTAACGATACTGTCGTGCGATTAGGCAAAACTCCTGGCAGTGCCATGGCAGACCTCCTGTGGCTCGCGTGTGACGCCGATATAGGGCCGCGCAGTGCCGCAAGCACTCCGATCCTTGCTGTGGAATTCGCGGCAAGCGCGCCAGCCACGCAAAATCCGGCTGAAGCGGGCGACTGGCCCGGCTTGTTTCTGCGAATTGCGGGTCCGGCCGCGAAAATACGAAATCAGCCGTGCCCGGATGTCGCCGCCCTCCATCCGGGCGACGCGACGGAGCGCGCGATGCGTCGTGAAAAACGATCAAAGCGAGCGACGCACCCCGGCCTTTCGGCTGGGGGTACAGAGCGCACCGGCCGGAGGCCGGTTCTGCTCCGCTATGTACTGGCGCAGAATTGAGATAGGCGCTCCTCCAACCGACCCCGCAAAGTCGCTGGCCGACCACAATGCGCCGTGACTAAGGGCGAGACCCTAGTCCAGATCCGCGGCAAGGATCGCCATCTGGAAATTGTAACTGCGTTCGTCCTCCTCATCGTCGACGTAGAGCAGGCCGATGAACTCCTCGCCGACATAGACTTCGGCAGAATCGTCCTTTCTCGGACGCGGCACGACACGCAGCGTGGGATTGCCGAACAAGCGCCTGATGTAACTTTCCAGCTTGCGGATTTCCTGGACGTCCACGACAACTCCTTTGCCCCCGCAACCAGGGCGTTACGAAGATTCAGCGAGTACGGCTATCTCAGTACGCTATCTGATTCAAACTGAATCCGGTGGCATTCCAATGACTTTGCGGCCGCCGATAGTGACCGTCTAAGCTCCTGTAAAATCTACTTTTTTTGTCATCGCCCCGCGAGCCGAGTTGGCGCTCCGGTGAATGCCGGACCGCAATCAGGAGCAAGCCTGTGCCGGCATCACGAACATCGAAGCAATAGCCGGGACGGACCGACCGGGGGGCTTTAGTTTTGCTAAAGGCCCACGTTATGGAGCATCTGATCCATGGTGCGGGAGGGCTCCGCACAACCTGCTTCCCCGATCACCTTGGCCGGAACACCCGCGACCGTCACATTGTTTGGTACTGGTTTGATCACCACCGAACCCGCCGCGACGCGGGCACAGCAACCGATCTCGATATTGCCTAGAACCTTGGCGCCGGCACCGATGAGAACGCCATTGCGTATCTTGGGATGACGGTCGCCCTTCTCGTTGCCGGTACCGCCGAGCGTCACGCCGTGCAGCAGCGAGACATCGTCCTCGATCACCGCCGTCTCCCCGACCACGAGTCCGGTTGCGTGGTCGAGGAAGATGCCTCGGCCGATTTTTGCCGCCGGGTGTATGTCGGTCTGGAATACCTCCGACGCACGGCTTTGCAAATAATGCGCGAAGTCCTTGCGGTGCTTTCCCCACAGCCAGTGGGCGAGGCGATAAGTCTGGATCGCGTGAAAGCCCTTGAAATACAGCACCGGCTCGATAAATCGCGTGGTCGCCGGATCGCGGTCATAAGTCGCCACGATATCGGCCTGAAAGGCATCACCGATTTCGGGCGAATCGGCAACGGCATCGAGGAACGCCTGCAGAATGGTGGTTCCGGTCATTACCGGATGGTCGAGCCGGTCGCTGATGCGGTGCACAACCGCGCTCGTCAACGTATCATGCTCGAGCAGCGACGCGTAGATGAACGGAGCCAGTTGCGGTTCCTGTCTCACGACGGCCTCCGCCTCGCTGCGAATGCGCGCCCAAACCGCATCGGCAATGTCGACGGACGTTATCCTCTGCGGCTGGGCCATGCGGTCCTCCGGAAACGGCGTCAGCTTTTAAAGCCTAGCACAAATAGGCAGCCGAGGGCCGGCGCGCCACCCCCGGACGGCCCTGCCGCGTGAATGCGCGGGCGCCTTGAGCCTGGAGTCGGCTCAAGGCGGGACCCGGTGGGTCACACCGACGACCTCGAGCCCAGCCGTCACGGCCGCTCCGCGAGAAACCTCAGCACCGCCTGCTTGAAGACGCGATCTCCGACCGACAGCATATGATCGCGGTTGGGAATATCGATGGCGCGCGATCCTGGCACCAGTGCGGCAAGCTCATGGGGCGAACCAGCGATCTCATCCCTGGTGCCGACGGCGATCAACATGGGCACAGCGATCCGCGCCATATCGGCCGCCGACAATGATTGTCGCGAGCCGCGGATACAGGCGGCGAGCGCCAAGCGGTCGGACTTTGTGCCGTCCGCGAACACGCGGAACATCCGAGCCTGCGGATCGGTCACATCCTCGACCGAAGGCGCCTCGAGCGCAGCGGCGATTGACCCCGGCAACCCGTCCCGTTTGACAAGTTGAATGCCGAGACCGCCGAGAATCGCCGAGCGCACACGTTCGCCATGCGCGCGCGCCAGGAATGCGGTGTTGCGCGCCCCCATCGAGTAGCCCATGACGTCGGCACGGGGGAGGCGCAGATGGTCGAGCAGCGCGCGAAGGTCGTCCGCCATGAGATCGGTATGATAGAGCGCCGGCTGATAAAGCTTGGTCGAGGCGCCGTGGCCGCGATTATCGAGGGCGATCGCACGTCGGCCCGCATTCTTCAGCGTCGCCACCCAGCCTGGAAGCACCCAGTTCACTTCCTTATTGGAGGCAAAGCCGTGCACGAGCACAATTGGCTCGCCATCGCCCTCGTCGAGATAAGCCAGTTCCACCAGCCCAGCGCTGAACTTCCGGGTGACGATTTCCGACAACAATATCTCCACATCGCCGTCCCCAATCCGCGGTCGAAAATGAGGGACTCAAGGCGCCCGTGGGTGTTAGGCTAGGCTGTTCCACCCGGCAACATCAAATAGCAATGCAGAGCACAGTTTGGTCAAAGCGTTCGTTTCCCGGGGGTTGGCGTGCACTTCTCGTCAGCGAGACCCCCGGCCGGGTCGGGAGGGCAAGCGTCACACGAAATTAAACTTGCTGTCAAAAGCGAGCGCTGCCGCGGGTACAAGGTGGGCGACGGGCAATCCGGCGCCATTGACGAAAGCAACCGCCTCGCAGGGGAGGTCCACGTGGTCCTGTTACGAGCAACGCGATCGGCTGCAGGAATCGCGGGCGTGATGCTGCTGCCGGCTATTTGGTCCACCGGCGATGCCCAGGCGACGCAACCCCACGGGGCCGTCATGGCACAGCACGCCGCGCCGTTCCAGCGCGCCGTGCCAACATTTCATGGCCCTCCGACGCAGCGCTTCGCCCCCCATGTCGTCGGGCCGCCTTCGACGTTTCGTCCCAACGTGAGCAGGCCGCTCGGTGCCAATCCGACGTTCACGCAGCCCCACAACAATGTTCAGCCCATAACCCCGAGCG
>JASHYD010000464.1 GCA_030043175.1 Xanthobacteraceae bacterium
TCATTCTTTACCGCCTTCATGACGGCGATCGGATCGGGGCCGCGCAATACCTTCCCGCCGTTCGCCGTGATCGCCTGTGAAATGGCGTGGGCGGCGGTGCTCTGATCGATGCGGACCACAAGATGCTCGGCGCCTAGCGCGGCCAAGTCTTGAGCAAATGTATCTTCTGATCGGACATCGGCAAGCCCGACAAGCGCGGTGCGTGCCGCGTCAGTCAGCTTGCTCTCCTCAACGTAAAGGCGCGCGCCGTCTGCCAGGATGATCGCGAAGGCAAGCGGCAGCGGAGTGTGGGAAACGTCGGCGCCGCGGATATTGAATGTCCAGGCGACAGCATGCGCATCGGACACCACCAGCGCATCGGCGCTGAGTTTGGCGATCTCAGCGCGAATGCGTTCGAGCTTTTGCGGCGCGGGCTCGCCTGCGAATTTCAGGTCGTGCGGCACGATCGCGCCGTGGGGCGGTGCCACCCGATTGCGGCAAGCCGCATCGATCGGGTTGGGCTCGGTGGCAACCAGAATCGCGCCGACGCTGGAGCAGGCTTTGGCGAGCCGCTCGGCCCCTTCAGCCGTGTGCAGCCAAGGATCGAACCCGAGCTTCTGCCCGGTCTTGAGGTTGGATTCGATCCAGGCGCTCGGCGGCTTGTCGACGAGATGCTCGATCGCGAGCAGCTTGGGGTCGACCTGGTCGAGCGCCTGGAGCGTATAGCGTCCGTCGACGAACAGCACCGCACGGTCGGCGAGGATGATGGCGGCGCCGGCTGATCCCGTAAAGCCGGTGATCCATGCGAGCCGCTCTTCGCTCGGCGGCAGATATTCGTTCTGGTGGCGATCAGCGTGGGGGACCACGAATCCGTCAAGGCCGCGGCGCGCTAGCTCCGCCCGCAGCGCAGCGAGTCGTGACACCGCATCTGACGTCTCCGCGGGATCATCGAAGGTCTGGAACTGAGCGTGGAAGTTCTTCACGGTGTTTTCACTCATGATCGCATTTAGAGTCATTTGCCGAGGCCTCACAATTCGTGTTCGCCGTCGCCGGGGTGGGCAAAGCCTGCCCCTCCCTACCGTCCCCCGCAAGCGGGGGATGGTGGGCAAAGGCGCCGGGCACGCTTCGCTTTGCCCACCCTAGCGGCACCCGCAATTCGTGTCGCGGGGCGCATCAGGACCAACGTCATCCATCCGTCGAGCAGAATGCGTCGCTCGAGCACAAGGCCGCGGGGGCGATAGGCCGCGAGCGCCGCCTTGGCCTGGCCGGCCAGCAACCCTGATATCACGACGCGGCCGCCAGGGGCCACCACCTGGCGGACTGGACGGGCCAGCTGCTTGAGCGGGTCCAGCAGAATGTTGGCGAACACGAGATCGAATGGCGCGCCCGCCCGCACGCGGCGATCCGCGAGGCCGTTCGCTTGAATGACGTAGACAAGCGCGCCAACGCGGTTAAGACGCGCATTAGCGCGCGCCACCCGAACACTGACTGGATCAATGTCGCCTGCCGTAACCGGCCGCCGCGTCGCCCGCGCTGCCGCGATGGCAAGCACGCCGGTCCCGCAGCCGACGTCGAGAATGCGGCGCACGGGTTTGCGATCGAGAATGCGGTCGAGCGCGACGAGACAGCCCTGGGACGTGCCGTGGTGACCGGTGCCGAAGGCGAGTGCGGCCTCGATCTCGATGCCGATCCGATTCGGGGGAACGCGGTGGCGGTCGTGCGCGCCGTGGATCACAAACCGCCGAACTGCGACCGGCGCCAGCCCTGCGAGACTTTGGGCTATCCAATCGCCCGCCGCGACGGCGGTGAACGTCAAGCCTTCACTCGCCGCATCGCCGGCGAGATCGCCGATGAGGGCACGCACCGCATCCTGGTCGGGGGGGCCCTCGAAGTAAACTTCGACCGTCCACGCGCCCGCCTCCTCGAAGGTCGCAACCGCAGCCTGGCCGGTCGCCAATGCCTCGCCGAGAGCATCGAGGAGTCGTCGCGCCGTGCCGGCGTCAGTGCGAAGCCGGCCGAGCACTGAGGCCTGAGAGGACAGAACGCTCATGCGTTGATGGTCAGCGGCACGTCAGCGCCGAGAAACGAGCGTGTGCGGAAAAAACCGGTCAAGTCATTGTTCTCTCTTGGATCGCGTCGGCGGTGGAAGGTGCGGAAAATACCCGAGGCCATAGTCACCAAAATGTCGGAATGCTCCCCAACGGAAGCATGCCTGCAAGCACATGTGTCGAATACCGGTAACCCGTTCGATTCAGACCTTCCGTGATTCGTCCCAGAAGTCCAGATCCGGTTTCGAAGTAACGACCGGGAATTCGCAAAAAAGGGGCCTCATATGCGGCTCATTCATGACGGTTGCTCGGAAAGCCCGTCGGGACGGGCCTGGCATCACAAAATCGGTGCAATTTGTTCCGGTGCAGTTGCGGTCCGGCGAGGGGAGGCGTTCCTCGGTCTTGCAGCCTCAGTGTTCCTGCCGGCTGCAGCGGACAAGGCAGTCGCAGGAATAAATAGTTGGAACGAGCATTGGATCTCTGCGGCAGCAGGACGCTGCGATCCAACGAGTGACGGAAGACGGGTAAGGGTATCGCTCGCGACTGCAGCATGGCGGTCCGGAATTATTACCGTGGCACTCACACACTCAAACCGCCACGTGAAGGCTTCTCGCGACTTGCTCAGTCCTGCGGGACATAGGCCTGCGCTAACCGAAGCACAAAAGGCAGCGGCTCGACAACAATTCTCATTGCGTCGCAGTAAGGAGCGGGTTTTGAAAGCCAGGGTCTATTGAGATATCAAACTCCAGTATATATCCCAAGATGAGCTGAAGCGTTGATCAGAGCTCATCCGCTTTTAAATCTTCAAGCCACCGAGCTCTGTGTTCGGGCGCCTGACGAGTAGAAATTTTAGCTTCGACAAAATTTTGCCGATGCTTTCTCCTGTGGAGAGGATGCGGAGCGGTCGCGCGTTCCACATGGTTGTGGTGCGTCGGCGCGCTGCCGGCCGCCTCGCCGCTGTGCTATGCAGGGCCCATCGAGGTCGAGTCGGTTCGTTCGAGCCGGCAACTTTCTTGACGAGGCGATGTGAGCGCTCAGCCGCCGGCCGGCATCCGCGAACTAGCTCCGGTGCTGACGGCCGCCGCGATGTTCACCGTCTCGGACGTGTTCGGCAAGCTTGCGCTCGAAGGTGGCGCCGACGTGCTCAGCCTGCTGACGTTTCGCAGCATTCTCGGCATCGGCCTCGTTTTTGTGTGGCTGCGGCTCGGCAAGCCCCCGGTCACGCTGTCGCCAAGCGCGACATTAATCTCGCTGGCGCTCGGGGTGCTGCTCACCGCCAATCTGTTCAGCCTTTTTAAGGCGATCGAGCTTGTTGCGGTGTCGATCGCAATCCTGACCTATTTCATCTATCCGCTGCTGACAGGCATCCTCGGCGCCATGACGGGCGCCGACCGCCTCACAGTGAGGGGCGCCGTGATTGCCGTTGTCGCGTTCATCGGGCTGGCGTTGATCATCGGCGCGAGCCCGTCGGAACTCGCGGCGCTGGGCATTCTCGCCGCAGTCGCCGCCGCGCTCTGCCGCACCGCGATGCTGCTCGTTACTCGCGCGACTCTCAAAGGGGCCGATACGCGGCTGGTCACCTGGTACACATTGTGGTCTTCAACGCTTGTGTTTGCCGCGCTGTCGATGCTGGCACGGAACTGGCACTGGCCGCACAGCGCGTCCGGCTGGATGGCATTCGTCGGTATCGGCTTCACCACGACCGCCGCTATCTCGGCCCTCTACGTGTCGACACAGCGGATCGGGCCGTTCCGCACCGCACTATTCATGAATTTGGAGCCGCTGATGACAGCAGCGCTCAGCGCCGTCGTGCTCGGCGATCGCATGACACCGCTGCAGGTGTTCGGCGGCGCGATAATGATTGCGGCGCTGTGCTTCTTCCAGGCGCGGCGGTAGGGAAAACTGGCGCGGGAGAGCCCGGTTTGAGCAAGCCCCGGGCCTGCGGCGCCCGACGGGCGATCCCGGATTTCGCCTCGCTCGATCGGTGTGCGGCACAACAGGCGCGACGGCGGCGCAACGCGTGTTGCTGCGCCGCCATGGCTTGGTGGGCTTATTTCAGCTCGTTCGCAACCTTGTCGATTCCGGCTTTCGCGCAAGCCTCGTCCTTGTCGCCGCCGGGCGCGCCGGAAACGCCGATTGCGCCGATGGTGTCCTCGCCGACCTTGATCGGCAATGCACCGCGCGCCGTCACGATGTTGCTGAGGTGCAGGGCGCCGGCCGTAAAGTTGTCCTTGATGGCGTCGCCGAAATCACCCGACGGCCGACGCTGCGCCCGCGCCGTGTAGGCCTTCTTCATCGAGTTTTCGAGCGTATGCGGACCAGTGCCGTCACCGCGCATAGCAACGATGACCTCGCCGTCGCGCCCGAGCACATTTGCGGACACGTTGTAACCGTTGGCCTTGCAGGTCGCGACCGCAGTCTCGGCCATCGTCAGGGCCATGGCGCTCGAAATGTCCTTGCGGGCGACGAGCTGGGCATTCGCCGGGCCAGTAAGGCCGCACGCGAAGGCCGCGGCCAGCGCCGCGCCGACGAAAGGTAATGCAGACTTGAACATGGACTAGTTCTCCTCGGATGACGACCACGCCCAGGTGGCGGGCAGTCGAGAGATCGTTTCAGTTGTGCTGGATTGATTGAGGATTGGTTGTGCCGAGGCGATCACTTCAAATCAGCGGCCACCTTGTCGATGCCGGCCTTGGCGCAAGCTTCGTCCTTGTCGCCGCCTGGAGCACCCGACACCCCGACCGCGCCGATCGTGTCATTGCCGACCTTGATCGGGAGCGCGCCCCGCGCGGGCGTGATGTTGGTCAGGAAAAGCGCGCCAGCGTTCGGATTGCCCTTGACGCCGTCGGCAAAATCCCCGGACGACCGCGCGAAGGTGCGCGCCGTGTAGGCCTTCTTCATGGAATTCTCGAACGTGGCAAGGCCGGCGTTCTCGTTGCGTACGGCGAGCACCACCTGACCTTCGCGGCCCAGCACGTGCACCGATACGTTATACCCCTGTGCCTTGCAGGTATCGATGGTGGTCCGCGCGATCGTGGTCGCCATGGCGAGCGAGATATCCTTGTGGGTGAGAAGCTGGGCGTTCGCCGGGCCGACGAGGCCGCAGGCGAGCGCCGACGCAACCGAGACACCCGCAATACGTAACGCACTCTTGGACATCGGTATGTACCTCCCTGGTGAGAGCCGCTGCAGCTGCGGCGTGCCCGCTATAATAGGTTATTGCGTAGGATTTGCATTAGCTTTCGCCATGCTGGACATCACCGCAGCCGCCGTCAAACCGGCGAGCCAATAGCCGGAGCCGCCCGCGTTGGGCTGCGATAAATCATCGCTCTTCGTGCGTCACATAGCCGTAGTCGCACTGCGCGTAAGCTCGCCTGCATTCGACCATGTAGCGGCGAATCACACGTTATCGCGGCGCTTTCGCAGCCTTGGCACTGCTGCGGCTGTGGTGCAGGTCAATACCTGTACTGCCGGTAGGAATAGCCCGAGTAAGGCGAGGGGTATCGAGGCGGTCCGACACGATATCCGTCGACGCGCCGCCAGTACGCATAGCTGCGTCCATCGAACGCACCGCCCGGCCCGATACTCTCGTCTCCACCGCGGCCCCACTGCATACCGCGTCTGGCGAGCGCGAGACGCACATCGCCCGCAATCACAACTTTGGTGTTGGGCAGACCCTGCTGTTCCACCAATGCATAGAGCCTCGCCGCATTGGCCGGTTCGAGTCGCACGCAGCCGTGCGAGGCCGGGCTGCCAATCCTGCGGGTGTTGAGGTAGCCATGGATCGCGTGGCCCTTTGGGCTGAAGAAGATGGAATTCGGCATCGGTGCATCATCCCATTCCTTCGAGAAATGGTCGGCCTCCATTCGAAA
>JASHYD010000465.1 GCA_030043175.1 Xanthobacteraceae bacterium
GTCCGATCAACGGCTCGACATACATGAGGTCGGGGTAGCTCAGGTCCTTGGTACCGGTGCTGGCCCACAGCATGCGCTGCACGCGCGCGCCCCTGCGGGCGAGCGCGATCCAGCGGTTGCTCACGAGGAGATGCCGGAACGCCTGATACGCGAGCTGTGCATTGGCGATCGCGACATTGCCAAGGAGTTGACCCGGATCGGGACCGACAGGCGACCGATCCGGTACGATCCCCTGCCGCAGCAGGCGGTCAACCAGCACATCGATCCGGCTCAGGAAGAAGCTCGCGACGGAAGCAACGCGATCGATCGGTCGGCCGGCTTCGAGACGGCGCTCGAGCGCCCGCAGATATGCCTCGGCCACCGCCTCGTAGCGGTCAATCGAGAACAACAGCGTTATGTTGACATTGATGCCTTCGAAGAGCAGCTGTTCGACGGCAGGCACTCCCGCCAGAGTGCCAGGAATCTTGACCAGAAGATTGGGCCGGTCAACGCGTTTCCACAGCCGCCGGGCTTCCTCGACCGAAGCTATGCTATCGTAAGCGAGGTGCGGCGACACTTCGAGACTCACAAAACCATCAACCCCGCCCGTCTCATCGTAGACCCGGCGCAGGATGTCGCAAGCATCCCGCACATCAGCCGAAATCAGCTCCTCATAAAGCCCTGCTGTCGATCGGCCCGCCGCGGCCGCATGCGCAATCTCCTCGTCGTACTCGGCCCCCCGCGTGACTGCCTTTTCGAAGATAGACGGGTTTGAGGTGATGCCGCGTAGGCCCTGATCGGCAACCCGCGCCGCCAGATCGCCGCTGCGGATCATTTGCCTGGTCAGGTCATCCATCCAATAGCTCTGGCCATGTGCGAGCAGCTCGATGGTCCGGTTCATATGCGAGTTTGCTCGCGAGCGTTCGGTCACCATGTCGAAGCGACTTTCGGTGGTTTTCTTCCAAGATTGCCGGGACCCGCATTGTGGGGGCAAGCGTTACGATCAGTGCCCACGCCCTGGGACGGAGCGTCTTTGGGCATCACTGCCGGATCAACAACGTGGCGCCAAACGCGGTCACGGCCTGTCGGACACGATGCCCTCCGGGTGGTCGCCGTTTAGCGCACTGATTGCAAAGATGATGGTAGCGATCCCGCCGATCGCATCGGCCAACATAGGCGGTGGCCGCACCCGGCGCCGATGTTGCTTGAGTGTGGGTCGAGCTCATGACCACGCGCCTTGCCTGACCAACTGGTCGATGTGGCGAATCGGCTCCTGACAGGCCATAAATCGCCTTAGATTTGGTGAGAAGTGCGCTATCGCTCGCAGCGTTCCGAGATGCGACTTCGCGCCACGACGCGAACCCTCTGTTGGCGGGCTTGCGCCGGCCTGTTCCGTGCGGGTCCTCCGGACAGCGCCGCTCATCCTTGATATCTGGATATCCGCTCGAAACTCGACCGATTCTAAGACGTTGTGTCTTTAGTGCCCCCTTGTCGTCGCGGCACACGCGGCCCAGCAGAAAGATTGCGTTTCCGTTGGGCAAGCGACGGGACTTGCCAAATGCCACTGAGTGCTGCCGAGCTATTCAAACGAACGGCGATCTTTGTGGCGGTCGCCCTTGTTCCGGTGTTGGTGTGGCTGCTGTTTGATGTCATATTGATCACCATCGGAGCGATCCTGGTCGCTATCCTGCTGACCCTTGGAGCAGAGCCGTTCACCCGCTGGTTCAAGTTTCCGCGTGCGATCGCCTTGATCATCTCCGGCTGCATAATCGTCAGCATCGTTGGCGTGGCGGCCTACCTGTTTGGCACCCGAGCCGTCGCTCAATTACAACAGGTGCTGCACCTCGCCAACCAGTCCGTCGACAACATCAGGACGAGCTGGCAAGGTTCTGAGTTGGGCAGGCTCCTTCTCTCGCATGTGCAAGGCGCCAATTTCTCCCTAACCAACGTGGTTACCGGGCTGTTTAGCGTTAGCTTGGCCTTCATCACCGCGCTGGTGATCGTCGTCTTCGGCGGCATCTATCTGGCCGCCCAGGTCGGGCTCTACCGCGATGGTCTGATCCAGTTGCTTCCCCATCGGCTGCGCGTCAACGGGGCGGAAACGCTCCAGGATATCTCCAATGCATTGCGGCTTTGGGTATTAGGTCAGATCATCAACATGGTGCTGATCGGGCTGCTGTCCACCCTCGCCACCTGGCTCATCGGCTTGCCGTCGCCGTTTGCGCTCGGCTTGATTGCCAGCCTGTTCGAGTTTATCCCCTATGTGGGCCCGTTTTTAGGAGCAATCCCGGCCGTCCTCGTTGCGGCGACCGAAGGCCTCGATACCGTGCTGTGGACGATCGCCGCCTACACACTGATTCAGCAGATGGAAGGGCATCTGATTGCGCCGCTTATTTCCAGAGAAATGGTCTACATCCCGCCCCTGGTATTGATCCTCGGTATCGTGGCAATTACCACCCTTTTCGGGCTGCAAGCCGTGATCTTTGCTGCGCCGATCGCAGTCATTGTGTTCGTTGCCGTGAAGAAGCTTTACGTTCGGGATAGCCTTGGCGATGTGACGGCCATTCCCGGCGAGACGGTCTGACGGCCCTGATGCAGGGACCCGGAACCGAAACTGCATTGCGCCCGTTTTCGTGTTGCCTGCAGGTTACGGTGGAGCCGTGAAAGCTTTGTTGCTGTCCTGCGCTTGGCTGGCGCTGGTGGCTGGCCTGATGTTGCGTGCTCTACATCAACACAACCTGTTTCGGGCCGTCGCGATCAGCCCGCCGCCGGTGAGCGACGCTCCCCCTGTCGCGTTGATCGTCCCGGCGCGGGATGAAGAGAACAACATTCGGTCTTGTCTCGACAGCCTGTTCGTTCAAGATTATCCAGCGGGCCGGTTCGAGGTGTTGGTGGTGGACGACCACTCAGCCGACCGAACGACCGCGATCGCCAAGGCGCTCGCTCGACGCAACCCAGAGCTGCGGGTGCTGTCGAGCCCCCCACTGCCGCCGCATTGGATCGGAAAGTCGCATGCCTGCTGGATCGGCGCCTGCGCGGTTTCTACAGAGGCCGAATGGTTGTGTTTCCTCGACGCAGATGTGCAGGCCCAGCCGGCCCTGCTGGCTAGCGCAATCGCCGCCGCCACCGCCGATAGTCTGGATGTGCTGTCACTGTCGCCGCGGCAGCGGCTGGGAAGCTTCGCCGAGCGGCTGATCATTCCCTGCGGGCTCCACCTGCTGGCCTTCTGCCAGGACCTGCGGAAGCTCCAGTCACATCAGAGCGATCAAGTGACGGCCACCGGGCAATGCATGCTGATCCGCCGCAGGGTCTATGAGGCGGTCGGCGGCCATCGCACCATTCGCGGCGCCATTTGCGAGGACGTCGCGTTGGCGAGCATGATCAAACGGGCCGGCGGACGCGTGGCCTTGCGCGACGGCCGCACATTGGTGGCATCACGCATGTATTCGGGATGGCGGACGCTTTGGCCGGGCCTTGCGAAGAATCTGGTTGATATGCTCGGTGGGCCGGTCTCGACAATTACGACCGCGTTGGTCGCGACCACGCTCGCGTGGGCTGCTTGCTTCATTCCGCTAGCGGACGGTTTGAGCTGCCAGCAGGGCGTGGCTGCCGGCTGTCTCGCCCTGGTGCCTGCCTCTGCGGGCTCGGCAGCGATATTCGGCCTACATATTGCCGGCGCCTTCTATTTCGGAGTACCGTTTTGGTACGGATTTCTATTCCCTGTTGGCTACACTGCTGGCGCCCTTTTGTCACTGGACAGCGTGCGCCGCAGACTGTCGGGGCGGATGACGTGGAAGGGTAGAACCTATTGATGAGTTCCAGCCCGTTCCGAAACGCCGTGTCGGCGCGGTCGCGAGGTCATATCGATGCCGCGCGAACAGCACCCGGCCGAGCGGCCAATGACATGCAACCCCTTGTCGCGTCCGTTTGTTGACGCAGGCGCGAAACCTACACCAGCTCCGACGGTTGCGCGCAATAAAAAGTCAACAATCCTCGCCAGCCGTCCTACGCGGCCCCCGCGGCAAGGCGAAGCGGGCAGGCACCGGAACAGGATGCGAGGAGTGTTGCTTCGAAATGGCCGCAACCGCGCCGGATACTCAAGAGTAATCTTATGATGCGGACCTTGTTTGTGCAGGTTCCCTCCTACGAAGGCTTCGACGGGGGCGCGGGTTCGCGCTATCAGGCACGGCGCGAGATCCGATCCTTCTGGTATCCCGTGTGGCTGGCACAAGCGGCCGCCATGGTTCCGGA
>JASHYD010000466.1 GCA_030043175.1 Xanthobacteraceae bacterium
CCACAAAGCTGTCCACCACCTTCTTCTCCCCAGCCTTGTCGAATGCGATGGTGAGCTTGTTGCCCTCCACGTTGATGACATTGCCGTTACCGAATTTCTGGTGGAACACGCGGTCGCCGATCGCGAAGGCCGAGACGGTGCCGGTTGATTTAGCCACCAGTTCGCCTTCAATCGTCATTGGAGCGCGTGCACGGGTACGCGTGCCATTCCGTGAAGCGCCTGCGCCTCGAAAGCCGCCGGCGGGGCTTTCAGCCGATCCGCCCTCGCCGCCAAATCCGCCACGTCCCTTGGCCCGCTGCCAGCCAGGTGTGCTGTAGGTCGAGGCGAACGTCTCCATCTCATCGAACCGCGAGCCGCCGACATTGCCGTAGCCCGTGAAGCCGCCGAAAGCGCCCTTGGATTCCTCGACCTCCACATGGGGCTCGGGGAGTTCGTCGATGAAACGCGACGGCGCCGTCGCAGCCCACGTGCCGCGCATCCGGCGGTGCGACACGAAATAGATTTTCGCGCGCTTGCGCGCGCGGGTGAGGCCCACATGGGCGAGGCGGCGCTCTTCTTCCAGGCCGGCGCGGCCGTTATCGTCGAGCGAGCGCGGGTGTGGCAGCAGACCTTCCTCCCAGCCTGGCAGGAATACGGTGTCGAACTCCAGGCCCTTGGCGGAATGCAGCGTCATGACCGACACCCTTTCGCCACCGTTGGCGGTGTCGGTATCCATGACCAGTGAGATGTGTTCGAGAAAGCCCTGCAGGTTCTCGAATTCCTCCATGGACCGTACCAGCTCCTTGAGGTTTTCGAGCCGGCCGGCAGCGTCCGCCGAACGTTCCTTCTGCCACATCTCGGTATAGCCTGACTCGTCAAGCACGATTTCGGCAAGCTCAGTATGGGGAACGGCGGCGGCCTGGGCGCGCCAGCGGTCGAACGCCGCGAGGAGATCGCGGAGCGCCTGGCGTGGCTTGGGTTTGAGCTCGTCTGTCGCGATCATTGCGCGCGTCGCCGCAACCAGGGAAATGTCTGCCGCGCGGGCGTGGTCATGCAGAAGCTTGATGGTGGCATCGCCGAGGCCGCGCTTGGGAACGTTAATGATGCGCTCGAAGGCGAGGTCGTCGCTGTCAGAATTGACACAGCGCAGATAGGCGAGGGCATCGCGGATTTCGGCGCGCTCATAGAAACGCGGCCCGATCACGGTGTATGGCAGGCCGAGAGTAACGAAGCGATCTTCGAACTCGCGCATCTGAAACGAGGCGCGCACCAGGATCGCGATCTCGTCGAGCGAATGGCCGTTGCGCTGCAGGTTCTCGATCTCCTCGCCAATGATGCGGGCTTCCTCCTCGGAGTCCCAGGCGGAGGTCACCGTCACCTTCTCGCCGGCGCCGCTCTCGGTGCGCAGCGTCTTGCCGAGCCGGCCCTCGTTGTGGGCGATGAGATGGGAGGCTGTTGCAAGTATATGGGCGGTCGAGCGGTAGTTGCGCTCCAGGCGGATCACCTTGGCTCCCGGGAAATCGTTCTCGAAGCGCAGGATGTTGTCCACCTCGGCGCCGCGCCAGCCATAGATCGACTGGTCATCGTCGCCGACGCAGCAGACATTGCGCGGCGCGCGGGTCAAGACGGCTCTGCCTTTATCCTCCTCTGCACTGGGAGGGTCGAACCGCCGCAGGCGGGGTGGGGCCGGCTGCCTCGGATCCTCTGCGGGCACGGCAGGATGAGGTGAAATTGCGGCACCGCTGTCACCCCGACCCGGCTGGCTGAGGCGGGCCGATCCCCCGCCTTCAGAGGAAGGTGAAGAGGCGACGCTCTGCCCCAGGAGCCGCAGCCACAGATACTGAGCCACGTTGGTGTCTTGGTATTCGTCAACCAGAATGAACCGGAAGCGGTGCTGGTACTGCCGCAGGACCTCCGCGTGCTCGCGGAACAGCCGAATGTTCTCCAGCAGCAGGTCGCCGAAATCGACCGCATTGAGGGTCTTGAGCCGGGCCTGATAGGCCGCATAGAGCTTGATCGCACTGCCGTCCGCAAAGGCGGCGGCTTCGCCCGGCTTGACCTGGTCAGGCGAGAGCCCGCGGTTCTTCCAGCCGTCGATAAGACCGGCGAGGACGCGGGCGGGCCAGCGCTTCTCGTCGATGTTTTCGGCTTCGAGTATCTGCTTCATCAGCCTGAGCTGGTCGTCGGCGTCCAGGATGGTGAAATTGGTTTTGAGGCCGACCAACTCGGCGTGACGGCGCAGGATTTTGACCCCGACTGCGTGAAAGGTGCCGAGCCACGGCATGCCTTCGACGGTTTCGCCGAGCATCCCGCCGATCCGCTGCTTCATTTCCCGCGCCGCCTTGTTGGTGAAGGTGACGGCGAGAATTTCCGAGGGGCGGGCGCGGCCGAGGCTCAAGATGTGGGCAATTCGCGTGGTCAGCACCCGCGTCTTGCCGGTTCCGGCGCCGGCCAGCACCAGCACTGGGCCGTCCAGCGTCTCGACTGCCGCGCGCTGTTCTGGGTTCAATCCGACCAGATAGGGTGGGGGGGCAGCCGCCGCACGGGCCCGAGCTGCGATGCCGCCAGAGGAGGCAGCGAGGGGCACTGCAGGCGCTTGGTTGAACGGGTCAGGCAAGGTGACGTTCCAGGGTGCGTACGAAGGGCGATAAGCCCAATCTGATTCTCTCAAGCTACAAAATGGCATTCGCAGCCGGCTTTTGCGAGGCCGCAGCTGTGTCCAACCGGCCTATCCACACGAAGCGGTGGCAAGGTAATCGGAAATCGACGCGGCGGCCAACACCTTCCAGGCGAGGGCAGGGCACTTGCATGTGGCGTGGCCCCGGGCCTCTCCGGCGGGGAGGTCGGAATTTTCGCATTCTTCGCGCAGCTTCCGGGGGAGGAGCTTGCCCCGGGCTCCTGCGCCCAAGCGGGCCGCAATCCGAGACAGCGCCCCGGCAGTCAAGCTAGGTCCTGGAGGCCGACACTTCTGCGCGACTCGATTGAACGGCGTCAGTTGTCATTTTCATGGCAGGTAGCCGCCGCGGAAGTGGATCAGCGGCGCGGCGCCGGCGCCATCGCGAACATCCACCACTTGGCCGATCGCCATCACCACGCCGTGGCGCTCGATCGCTTCCACCAGGCGGCAATCGATAGCCCCCATTGCGTCGAGCAGAATTGGCGCGCCAGTGCGAAGGGTCTCCCACCGTCCGGTCGCGAAACGTTCCGCGCCCTTCTGCGGTCCCTTGCCGCCAAACATATCGGCGATCTCGACGGCCTCGCGTGGCA
>JASHYD010000467.1 GCA_030043175.1 Xanthobacteraceae bacterium
GCGGCCCACAACACCATCGTCGCGGTCACGAACCGATATCCGCGTCGGGAAACCGCGCCTTTGGCTTCCCACTCCGGGCCCTCTCGCCGCAAGGTGCGGAAATAGAACCAGGTCACCACAAGGCCGATACAAACCAGGCTGAACTTTATCAGAAACGCGCCGTCGGTAATATATTTCGATGGCTTCGTCATCCACAGGGTAAAACCGCTGCAGACCTGCAAAACGACCGCAATCCAAACGACCGGCGTCAGTCTGCTGAGCGACGTCAGCGGTATCGTGCGGAAGAACCCGAGCAGTCGCAGTCCAAAGATGAAGATGAAGCCGATGACGATCGCGGTTCCCCAGGCGTGTACGGTCAGGGCGAACGGCCAACCCCACAATGACTCGCCTCTCGCCCATTCTGAGTATGCCGAATTTTCCAGATACTGGAGCACTGTTTAACCTCCTCGATTGTGATGCCCGCAGTCATGCGCTAGCGGTCGAACTGGTCCACGGCCTTATTCAGGCGGTACAGTGCTACGAAAGCAACGCCAAGAACGCAGGCATTGATGGAAAGGACCATCAGAAGAATGTTGATGCTGTTGGTCATGGGCGCTCTCTCCTGATCAGAGATATGGCAGCAGGCGGCCGCAGGCGATCACACCCGCCCAGCACACGAACACCAGGACGGCAACCGCCTTGGCGAATGGCGGAGCATCCTCTCCTGCCTTGAGCCTCCACAGCCGGTCCGACATAGAGAAATACAGAATCGCCGTAGCGCCGATTGGAATGAAAGCAATCTTAGGCGCGAACGTGTAGTCGTTGACGACGTAGCGGTAGGTATCAGCGAGCATCATCAGCATGCCGGTAAAAACATTCATCGACACCGCTACCACCCCGATCGGCAGCAAGCGGTGCACGGCCGAAAACGGCACCGCTTTCCAGAGGCCCAAGATGCGCAGCACGACAACCAGCACGGTCGCGAAGATCATCGTGAAGCCGAAGAAATGCACCGTTTGCCACGGCACGAACCAGATGACGTTATTGATGAGTTGCTCGATCGCAGGGGAGATCCCGGCCGTCGGGTCGGTCGGCAGCACATCCGTCGCCACCCGGATTTCCGGGTGATTGATCTGCCCGCCGCGGTGGCCGGTTTCAGCCATTATGCCAAGCGTGATGATTGCGAAGGCCAGGACCAGATAGAGCGACGTCTTGGAAAAGCGCCCGATATAGCGATGGCGCCAAATCTCGATCCAGGCGGTGACACCGGTGAATCCGAAACCGAACAGCGTCCACAATGCAAAATCGCGATGGGCATTGATGACGGCCTTGGAGATTCCCGGGATAGGCGGGACCGTCAGGGCCCACATGGCGGCGGCGCCGGTGACATAAGTCGGAACGCCGACGATGGCGAGGATGACGAAGACCGCAAGGCTTGCGCGCTTTAGCCCATCGTTGTTCGCGACCAGCGCGATGACGTAGAAGGTCAGCGCCATCACCCATCCGACCGTCGGGAAGTGGTTCAAGATCATATGCACGTGCGACCACGCCTGCGGCGTTGCCGTGGCGGCCTGCGCAGGCGTCACCACCTGCTGCAATTCGTGGTGGTTGATCTCCCAGCCGAACTCATCAGTAGCGATCATCAGAAGCAATGTGAGGCCGGCGAGACCCAGCAAAACTTTGAGCGCCTGTTCGGTCGGCTTGCCGACGCGCCATAGCTCAACCGCGGCGTAACCGCCGGTAATCAACAGGATCGCAATGGCACCCAATCCCCAATAATAATGCGCAGTCAGTACGCTCTGCGAAACCTTGGCGTCCTGTGAGAAAGTCTCCATTGACTGCAGGCCGCTGTACAAAGTCGGGATCGCCAGCAGGGCCAAAACACCAAACAGGACGAGGCAGCTTCGCTTGATCACCTCATTCTTCGTCGCCAACGCCGTAATGTAAAAGCCGAGCACAAAGATGAGCCCGACCGACGGGAAGACGCTGACCAGAATGTGCAGGTGCGACCAAGAATGCGGGATCAGATGCATATAACTTCCCCCTACCCGGATTGGCATATCGCGGGTATGCGTTTGTTATTGTGGGCGACTATCAACTTGGGTCCGTTGGGTTAACGGGATCTGCGTCAACGGGAATCGCATCGCCGTCTCGGGGCGATTTTGCGAACCTGCCGCTCCCGCAGGGCGGCAGCAGGACTGTGGGGCTTAAGTTGACTTCATTGATAGGGCCTCCCGAATACATCGTTTTTACTTCTTGCCCCACGAACAGCTAGCCTATCATCTTTGGATGCCATCTGCCAATGGTCTTGCAATGTTTGTTGCCAATGCCACGAAGCCGATCGCTCCGCGATGATATGAACGCCGTCTACCCTCATGGTCCGCTTTACTGCCAACTTTACTCACGCTACGCAATGTTGCCCGCGGGCCGTCGAGTGTGGTCGTCCTGGTGGCGGATGCAATGCCAGGTTTAATCCGGTCAGGGGGATGCGGTGCGCAGGGCGACGAGATCGTCCGTGACGCTGATTTGAGCGGCGGACCGCGCGCGATGTCCGTTTGCACGCTGCCGGCACGGATTGCTATGATTCAGAGACAACAACCCACCGTTTACGATTTTCGGGAGGCCTATCATGAGCGCTGCCGTCACGCCGAGGGTGCTCTTTCGCGCTGCATTTGCCACAGCGATGATCGTTTTCGCCGGCGGGCCTGCGGCCCTTGCCCAATCTAATTTGCCGGCGCCAGCCTTTCATCACCTGCACTTGAATGCGGTCGATCCCGACGCGGCGATTGCTTTCTACACCCGGCAATTTCCCAGCACCGCGAAGGCCATGTGGGGCGGCATTGCGGCCCTCAGATCGCCCAACAACGTGATGGTGCTGTTCAACAAGGTGGCCACTGCCGCACCAATTATGCCGCAGACTGCGATCTGGCATTTCGGCTGGCACGTCGTCGACGTGCGCAAGAACCTGGCGATCTACAAGACGAGGCCGCAGGTGCTGTTGCAGCCGCTCTTTACCACTGAGGAAGGCGGTTCGGTCCTGGTCAGCAGTGATACGTGGCCCGGCACGGGTGGTGTACTCGGCCTGACCAAGTCCCAGATTGCTGCCGCCCGCGCCACAGGCGTCAGGCCTGCCGGGGGCGCCGGCTTTGCTTATATGGCGGGTCCTGACAATGCGCTCATCGAATATCAGGGCAATTTCCCGGCCGAGCGTTTCAACCACGTTCACATGTTCCAGGAAGATCC
>JASHYD010000468.1 GCA_030043175.1 Xanthobacteraceae bacterium
CGCACTTCTGATTTGCTTCATCGAAATGCTGGGCAGATCCGGGGCGCCGCTTTTCATAAGCGCCGCCGGTTGATATCATCTTGCCGCTTGGGTTCCTCTGTGGGCAATTGCCATGCGTGATCGGTGTCGGCGGGTCAAGCGGTTGCTCGTGCTCGCAAGCCTGCTTGCGGCTTTGCCATATCAGGCATTCGCGCAAATGCCGGCCTCGACCAGCGCTGAGGCGGCATCCTACACGGGTTCGGATCGGACCCAGAAGCTGATCGCGGGCGCAAGGAAAGCCGGCATTGTCACGGTCTACACCTCCGCCAACCTCGAGGACATGGGGGCTCTCGCCGATGCGTTCGAGAAGAAGTACGGCGTTAAGGTTCGGGTTTGGCGCGCGAGCTCCGAGCAGGTCGTCCAGCGCGGGGTGACCGAAGCGCGCGGCGGCCGCTTCGATGCCGATGTGTTCGAAACGGGCGGCGCCGCAATGGAATCGCTTCATCGGGAAAAGCTGCTCCAGGAGGTAAAATCGCCGATATTGGGCGATCTCAATCCGGCCGCCCTGATGGAGCACCGAGAGTGGACGGGGACGCGGTTCAACGTGTTCGTCGCCGCCTATAATACGCGGCTGGTCAGAGGCGACGAATTACCGAAAAGCTACGACGACCTCGTCGATCCGAAATGGAAGGGCAAGCTGGGCATCGAGGCGGACGATAGCGATTGGTTTGGCGCGCTGATGGATCAGCTGGGAGAGGAACGCGGCCTCAAGCTGTTCCGGAGCATCGCGGCGACCAATGGAATATCGGTGCGCAAAGGGCATACCTTGCTGGCGAACCTCATCATCTCAGGCGAGGTGCCGTTGGCGATTACCACTTACGCCTACCGCGTCGAACAACTCAAAAAGAGCGGTGCGCCGGTTGATTGGTTCGGCCTTCCGCCCGTCATCGCGCGTTTTGAAGGCGTCGGCGTCGCGCGGCGCGCGCCCCATCCTGAGGCTGCCGTCCTGTTTTTTGATTTTATGCTGACGGACGGGCAGGAGCTTCTGCGCGTGCGCGAATACTTTCCGGCGACGCGGGAGACCAGGCCACTCCCCAACGGGATTTCGGTTTCGTTTCTCGACCCGGTCAAAGACCTGGACGAGAGCCGCAAGTGGAGCAGGGCTTACCGCGATATCATCATCAACCAGGCGCGATGACGCCTTTCGCGAGGGGAGCATGGGCAATCAACAGCACGATCCGGACAAGGAGCGCCTTTTCGTCCGCGCCCTGACGGGCGCCTATGGTCTCAAGCAGGAACTCGATCGCCTGCGGAGCCTGCCGCGGGTCATCAAGGGAAAGGATCTCAAGCTCGACGGCGGCCCGCAGCATTTCAGCCGCCACTATGTCGAACCGGAGGACGGGCGCACCCAGACGCTGCACATTCACCTGGAGGAGTATGCGCCAGGCGGCAAGACCCAGAAGCACGGACACGTCAACGAGGCGGCATTCTACATTCTTGACGGGGCGGGTTACGAAATCCACGACGGCATCCGCTACGATTGGAAGGCCGGGGACATCGCCATCGTTCATAACAATTGCGTGCACCAGCATTTCAATGCCAGCGAACGGGAGCCTGCCCGGGCTTTGGTGATCAAGACCAAGCCGATGTATCTATTCATGAACATGCTGTTCCAGCACACGGTCGAGAAGCGGCCGAAGACGCCCTCGCCGACCCAGGGCAATTTCGTGCCGCGGGACGAGGAAGAGGACTACAATCATTCGGTCGACTAGAGCGTGTTCTGATCATCCTCTTTGGGCGTTTGTCTTGCGCGGGCTGCAGTGTCACGGCGGACGATTAAGCAACATCCTTTAGAAATCGAGCCTTGGGGGATGACCCGCTTCATCCGGACAAGTTTCTTGCGGGGCGCGTGACACCAAAATGGCAGTGAAGCGTCATACCAGCAGGACCGGCCCGGACTTAAAGGCGTAGCCGCAATCGCAGGGAAAGCTGAACGATGGCTTGGGATGAGGCGAAGGTCTGGATGAGCGGCGCGCTCAACCAGAGACTGTACGAAGGGTTGCTGGAGCATGCCGCCGCACAGCCCGAGCGCCTGGCGGCGCGCAAAAAGATCCTGCACCCGGACGACATGCCTTGGGAAATGTCGCGGCAGGGCCTGCTCAAGCATCTTTTGAACGAGCAGATGAATACCCGCATGGAGACGGTGGACGCCTACATGCAGGTCATTCCGCCGGCGAGCCGTTCCGGCAAGCACCGCCACCTTGCCGAGGAATGCCTCTACGTGCTCGAGGGCTGCGGCTACGACCTCCACCAGGACTGCGATGTCGAGATCACTGACGCCTATCAGTGGAAGCCGCAGGGCGAAATCAAGCGTTACGAGTGGGAAGCAGGCGACGTCATCTACGTTCCGCCATGCACGATTCACCAGCACTTCAACAGCGATCCGCGGCGCCCCGCGCGGCTCGTCTCTTGCATCAACCGCATTTACAAGAACAGCGGCCTCAACGACCTCGTGCAGATCGAGGATGCGCCGGAATACGATCCGACCGTCGTGCTCACGGCAGAGCTGGTGAAGAGATACCTGGCAGTTCGGGCCGGTCAGCCGGCCTGACGGAAAAAACATTGCCGCCGCGGCGGCGACCCCGCGGTCGCCCCGTTTGCACCTGCAAAGGCCGCCCCCCCTTTTATGACTTTTGCCGGGCTTGATCTACCGCCCGGCGCGATGAGTCTCGCTCAACCGCTCGGCGGGCGGCGCAATTTCCGTCACCACATCGCGCACCAGCGCCTTGTTCGACAACGGCCCGACCGTCATCTCGCGCGGCTCAAGCCGTGCGGTGCAGGCGTAGGCGGCAACGCCGTCGATCTCCATCATGCATTCCTTGCAGGCATTGGCATTGATGCATGAGAACCTCATCGCCAAGGTCGGATCACGGGTCGCCCGGATCCAGCGCAGCCCGTCGAGAACCGACTGCCCGGGTTCAAACGGCACGTCATAGGTCTCGAATCTCCCGGCCTGGTGGTTAAGCCCGCGCCAGACCCGCAAGCGTGCGATCGCCCTCATTGCGCTGCCACCATTGTTTGCGCCGGTGCCGACGTCAATTCGATTTTGCCCTCGCGCAACCGCGCCACCTGGTTGACGCGCCACTCCGGC
>JASHYD010000469.1 GCA_030043175.1 Xanthobacteraceae bacterium
CGCGCAAAATTTCAGCCTCCCCGTAACCCACGGATTGCGGCATAATCCGCCGGCCCAGCTTAGGAGTATGTCATGCGCCTGAACACAATCGTGCTCACCACCGCCATCTCCATTGCATCCACCATTCCCGCCTTTGCACATCACGGCTGGGGCGGAAACGTCGATGAAGTCACCGCCATGACCGGCACGGTCACCGAGGGAGTCAAGCTCGCCGGCCCGCACGGCACCATGAAGATCATGACCTCTGACGGAAAGGTTTGGGACATCACGCTAGCGCCCCCGTTCCGCACCTCACGGGCTGGTCTGAAGCAGGACACCATTCCCGTCGGTGCGATGGTGACAGTGCATGGTCAGCGCAATCGCGATCCAAACCGCTATGAAATGAAGACTATTCAAGTCGAATATGCCGGTAAAAAGTACAATGTGTATCCGGAATTCGCAAATAAGGTGCGGTGAGCTTCGCGCAGCTCATGGCGTGGCTTGAGGGCTCCGCCCTCGGCCACGTCATGCGGGACAACGGCGTCTGGTTCTACGGGATCATCAATCTCACGCATATCCTTGGCGTGGCGATACTGTTCGGGTCGGTGGTAATTCTCGACCTGCGCCTGTTGGGGTTCTGGTCGGATGTGCCGCTGGCGGGGATTTCGCGCCCTACCACACGTATGGCGGCCGCGGGGTTCGGCATCGCCGCGGTCAGTGGCGCAGGTCTGCTCGCGACCAAAGCGACGGAATATGTAGGCAATCCGTTTCTCTACATCAAAATTCCGGCCATTGGACTGGCCCTGCTCAACGTGTTCCTCGTTCACCGCTCATCCGCCTGGCGCGCGCACAAGAACCGCGACCTCACGTATACGGAGCGCCGACGCCTCGCTGCCATGGGTGGCACCTCGTTGTTCTTTTGGCTAACCTCAATCAGCGCCGGCCGTATGATCGGTTACTGGTGAGTTCTGCCGCAACCCGAATTTGCCCATCGGGGGAACGCTCTCTAGCTATCCGGGAACCCAGCCCCACCTTGGGCAGATGACAAGGAAGGGTTCCCGGCCCCCGTTTCGTCCCCAACCATTTCGATTCCACCGTCAGGGGCACGAGTTTGGCAGTGCCACAGTCCAGGGTCAGAAACGCGGTTCGATAGGGAAACCCCTCGTTTCCAGATCCATGAAATAGGCTTTCGATACAGTCGGGCGCGGCTTGTCCGTGAAGTCCTAGCCTGTCTCACCGAACTCGCGGCGATCCATACCCAACCGGACGATCTCGTCCCGACGCAAAAATCGCACCGACTGGTAAGGAATGGCGTTGGCCTCCGTGAGCAGCCCCGATCCACCCCCGTCTGCCTCAGATAGGCTTAATTCGCTGACCGGCCTACTTCCTCGCCACCGCGATGATGGCCGCACTCACGGGGGTGCGCGGCTGGATTTGCCTTGAATGGATGCCGAGGTGCGTCCCCGGCGGAACCAGGCGTTCGAACTTGCCGGCCAGAACGTAAGCACATGCGGAATCGCAGATCGTGACGGTGTCGTTGAGGTCAGCACAGCGGACGCGTTGGACGCCTTGTTCCCTCACGAAGCGACGACCCTCCTGGTCAACTCCAGGGGCCAGCCATGGACAGAAGATGGCTTCCGGGCGTCGATGTGGACGCTGCGCAAGCAGCTGAAGGCAGCCGGCAAGATAGGCGACGGCCTCACTGTCCACGGGCTCCGCCACACCTGTGGAACCCTCATGAAGGAGCTAGGCTTCGACCTGGACGCGATTGCCGGCATGCTCGGGCTCGAGGGCGCCGGCAAGGCCGCTTGGTACGCCCGCGACGCCGAACTGGAGAAGAAGCTGGCCGGCGTTGTCCTAACTCCCTCGACAAGAGTGTCTAACCGCGTTTTGTTCACCCCGTGAGAACGTAGAATTATCTAGTAATTTCAATAAGTAGGAGGCCAGCGGCCACTTGTTGGCGGACCACTCCAGGTAGACGAGGTTTCACCGAAGCCGCGCTGGCTTAGGCATCCAAGCGCTCCGTGATCTCCCCGGTGTATCGGGCTTGTTAGCCACCATCGCTGATCGATCGTCTCAATCAGCTTGACCCCAGCGTCGAGGGAACAGGACCGCACGGCTTGACCGTACGCGCTCACGCCGCATGTCTTGCGGTGAGGCAACACGCTGCCGTCAACTGCCGGAAACCCAACCGACAAGTCCCGCGACACGATCAGAGCCGGCAGGGCCGCGCCACGCATTTCAGCGAGCGATATCTCTTCAATTTTTGGTAGAATTGCCAAGAATTTTAAGCCGCGGTGACGCGATCGGGTGGATAGTGTCGCGACTTTTCATCAGCCATTCCAGCAGCAACGACGATTGGGCGATCGCTTTGCGCGACTGGCTGATTGCCGAAGGCTGGAGCGAGCCGGACGATATCTTTCTCGATCTCGATCCGGAGCGGGGAATATCCGCCGGCCAAAAATGGCAGCGCGCTTTTGCAGATGCGGCAACCCGTTGTGAAGCGGTTCTGCTTGTCGTCTCGGCGGACTGGCTCGCCTCGACCTGGTGCCAGGACGAGTACCAGATTTCCAATAAATACAACAAGAAGCTGTTCGCACTGATCGTCGACGACACCCCGCTCGAGCGTCTGCCAGGCGGCCTCACAGCGCAGTGGCAGGTCATTCGGTTGAAGGGAGAGCCGGCCGAGCGCTTCATCGCCGTCCACCCGCAAACACAGCAGCAGTGGCCGGTCCACATCGCCAAGACGGCGCTTGCGCAACTCAAGAGCGGCTTGCATAAGGCCGGTCTGGGGCCTGAAAGCTTCGAGCTGCAGCGAGATGAGAAGGGTTTGTTCGGCTGGCGTTTGCCTTATCGGGGGCTCGAGGCGCTGGAGCCTGAAGACGCTGCCGTTTTCTTCGGGCGAAACGCGGATCTGGTCCGCGGCATGGACACTTTACGCGGGCTCGCGACGCGCAATCCGCCTCGGGTCGGGGTTATCCTCGGTGCCTCGGGATCCGGCAAATCGTCATTCTTGCGCGCGGGACTGTGGCCCCGCCTGTTGCGCGACGACGCGCAGTGGCTGCCTCTGAGGCCGATAAGGGCCGGTCTCGGCGGGCCAATAGAAGGGCAGGAAGGCCTGCTGGGGGCGCTGCAGGACGTTTACCAACGTTTCGCGTTGCGTACGAGCCGCAGCGAATTGCGGGAACGACTGCGAAACGAGGCTGCGTTCATTGACCTTCTGAGCGAACTGCGCCAGGCCGCCGCCAAGCGTGCGCTTTTGCTGAAACCGCCGTTGCCTTTGCCGGTCATCTGCCTGGATCAAAGCGAGGAGATTTTCGGGAGCGGCACGAATGCGGAGATCGAGCAGCTGCTGCGGTTGTCACTCTCTGCAAGCGACGCCGGCGAAGCGCTGATCCTTACGACTATCCGCTCGGATTCCTACAGCGCGATGCAGAACGCCAAGGCGTTGATCGGAGTCGAATTGGCGTCGGTCAGTCTCGGTCCCGTTCCGCAAGGCGAAATCAGCACGATCATTCGCGAGCCGGCCGAAATCCTGCGGCGCAAAGTAGGCCCCGATTCGCCGGTGTTTGACGCGCAGCTGATAGAGAAGCTGCAATCCGATTTCGCCGGCGAGGCCGACGCATTGCCCCTGCTCGCCTTTGTGCTCCAGCGGATGATCCTCGAGTATGCCGGTAAACCCGTCATCGGACTTTCGCAGCTCGACCGATCCGGCGGACTCGCCAAAGCGATCGAAATGGAAGCCAACGAGGCTTTTCGCGATGCCGGATACACGGGCCGCGCCGACAGCGAACGTCGCGAGGCGTTGAGGAAACTGTTCGTGCCGCGACTGGTGCGCATCAATCGCGACAGCAAATCAGCGCAGCGATATGCAGCATCGCAGACCGAAATATCCGCCGATTTGCTGCCGCTCGCGAGTTCATTGACCAAGCACCGGCTCCTGGTCGTGCGAGCAGACGGCCCCGGCGATCAGAAAGTTGGCCAACGCGCGCCTAAGGGACGCGACAGTCTGTCCGGCACCACGATCGAGGTTGCTCATGAAGCCTTGCTTCGCCGATGGACAATGCTGACCAAGATTCTCGGCGAGGATCGAGATGCACTGCTGCTGCTCGATAGTGTGCGGCTCGCCGCGGCCGACTGGGCCGAGGCCCCAACCGCGCGCAAGGCGGACTTCCTCGTTCATCGCGAAACGCGATTGGCCGAGGCGCAAGCGCTCGCGCTTCGTGGCCCCAATTGGGC
The DNA here is from genome assembly GCA_030043175.1 of Xanthobacteraceae bacterium. The sequence goes on from JASHYD010000469.1 coordinate 4,219, forward strand.
CCGTGAAATCGATTCGGCGCAGGCTTACTTGACGGCCTGTGCGGAACACGAGAAAGCCGAAAAACGTTCAAAGCATCGTTCTCGAACGACAGTCGGAGTCCTGGCCGCAATCATTACAACCGGAGCCCTGGTGGTGCTGAATTTCGATCGCTTGCGCAACGCTTCCTTTCGACTCTTTCACGTCCACGTCAAGTCACAAGCCGAGGAACGCGCGCTCCTTCAAAATCGCGTGCCGTTCAATGAATGCCGTGACTGTCCATCTATGATCTTTGTTCTCAAAGGCGTGCTCGACCGCGGTGGTCCCCTCAGTGGAAGTCCCGATGTCAATCGGGAAGCTCCGCTTTCGAAAGTCGCGATCAGGCGGAGTTTTGCGGTCTCGGTGACTGAGGTCACTTTTTCGCAATGGGACGCCTGCGCCGATCACGGTGGATGCAGGTCGACTGTCACCGCCGGCGAATGGGGACGAGCCGACCAGCCGGTCGTCAACGTGTCCTGGACGGATGCTAAGGCTTACGTGAAGTGGCTCTCCGCACTAACGGGAAAACGATACCGGCTGCTCTCCGAAGCGGAATGGGAATTTGCCGCCAGAGGAGGGCAGCCGACGAACTACTCCTTCCCGGACGGAAAAATCGATGAGTACGCGTGGTACGCCGACAACACGAGGGATGCACCTCAACCGCACAAAGTGGGACTGCTAAAAGCAAACCAATACGGCCTCAAGGATATGAACGGCAACGTGGCTGAATGGGTGGAAGATTGCTTCCACGACACCTACAGAGGCGCGCCGCAGACTGAAGAGCCATGGACGACTGGTCCGACTTGCGACCGCCGCCGGGTGGTGCGAGGCGGGAATTGGCTATCTGACGCCAAAGCGTTGCGCTCTGCGAGTCGCGACTGGCACGCGCTCGGAGACGACGGCAACGATCAGATCGGACTTCGCGTGGCGCGCGAAGTCACCGTGGATGAGCCCTCAGAGCGTCGTGACTAGTATCAACTCGATTTCGTTCACGCCAATCCATGGCTCGGTAGTCCCACATGTAAAGCGCTTCCAGATCGGCACAGGCTTGCGGATCACGTAACCGCTTGCGCGCAAATACCGCGTGTCTTGTCAGGGCAAAACGACGAACGATTTGCTGATCTATCTCGCGGGCCTTGGCCGGTTGTCCAACGCAAGTCCAACCGATCGCCATCCAGCTATATGCGTTGTCAACGGCATTTGCCGCCGGGTATTTTTGTTGCAGCGTATTGAACGTGGCCGTCGCCTTGGCCATGTCACCTACGATCACGGCTTCGGCAAAGACCTGTTCCGCCATGCAGTCGTCGAGGAGCCGAGACGCAGGAAATTCGCCCTGGAATGCGGCGTTCGCGTCCGCGACTTTCGTCGGGTCAAATTGTGCAAGAAGCGTGATTCGTTTGTAGTGCAGCCATTCTCGCAATTTCTGGAAGCTCGCGTTCCGGGGCAAAACATCGAGCGCCCGCTGCGCAAGCTGCAAACTCTGGCGCAAATCCCTGTGTAACGGCTTTGGACCTGGCTTCCTCTGGGCACGCTCATCGGGATCTCGCATCATCGAATATTTGACAACGATCCTTCTGATTTCAGCCTCCGATGATGGCGGCGATTGCTTGTCGATGTTCGACAAGATCGCTTCCAGTCGTTGCGCTTCGCGCGACGCTTGATAAAGATAAGTGATGTCTTGCAGTTCCCCGTTGTCAGCCAATCGCAATCTTTTGAAAGCATTCGAGATTCGGGTGGAATCAGTCGTGACCGGCAAGTTTTCGACCGTAACGCCGAATTCACGTAGCGCACGCCGAGCATTGTCTACCACCAATTGATATTTGCCGGTGTGATAGAGCTGGGCCAACGCCGTGTACCAAAGCAAGGGTCGCGAGGAAAAAACCTTGCTGTTCTGTACGCGATTTAGTGCGTCTTCAGGGGACAGCATACGCAGGATGCGGCTGGATTGATGTTCGGCAGCGTCTCCATAGTCCACGTCGACATATCCATCGGGGCCGGTCGAACCAACCTTCGGAAGGAGTGCGATCGCGATTTCGAACTTGTTCAGCGCACCATTTGTATCTCCGCGGTGATAGGCAAGCCACCCCAGGAAATAAGCGGCATCGTCGGAATGCGCTGACCTGCGGTCTTTCGACACCTCCTCGAATGCCGGCAACAAGCGATCGGTGAGCGCGCTGAACTCGGGAATTTTTGCCGAGAGCGGGCGAGACCCGTAACGCTCAGGCAGCTGATTCAAGTAATGCATGTACTGCGTCAGCGACGGCTCGCCGTCCAAATATTCGTCCTTTGAATCTGGAGCCTCCCAGAGCGAGTCGTTGAAGAAATTCCGTTTCGCGAGCTCCATATTCCTTTCCTGCGGCGTTTTGTCCCTAGACTTGAGTTCTGCGCGGCGCTCGCTTTCGCCAATTCTTTTCAGAAGGTCCTGATAATTCCTGTTGCTTGCCTTTGCAGAGTTTGCATCCTGAAACAAAGCATTTTCTGGATCAATCTGATCGAGCTGCGATTCGGAATTGATCCGATCAAGCATTAGCTCTCGGTCGCCAGGCCTGGAAACCGCTTGAAACAAATTCGAAAGGATTTTCCTAAGCTTCGAGTGAGCAGCCGCGTAGACCAAGACGGTATGCAGCGGGGATTTCTGGTTGAACTGAAGCGCGTCGTCAAAACGTCCCAAAGTGTACAACAGAAAATCGGAAAACGGCTCCGTGGGGCTTGTGTTCAGCTGAGCAATGATTCCGTCCCGAATAGCGGGAAATTCAGTTTTTTCGCCGAAGACATCGACTGCCATGTAAGCACCGCCCCCCAGGTGCTTGATGACACTCGTCGGAAGAAGCGCCCAAACGTGCGAACGATACTTTTGACTCGGCGC
>JASHYD010000470.1 GCA_030043175.1 Xanthobacteraceae bacterium
CACCGCAAAGAAATCCGAGAACATGATCTCCGCGATCGGCTTGAGCCCTGTCATGGCGGCACCCATGGCGGCGCCCATGATGGCCTGCTCGGAGATCGGCGTGTCGCGCACCCGCTTTGCCCCGAACTGTTCATAAAGGCCGACCGTCGCCTTGAACACGCCGCCGGCTTTGGCGACATCTTCGCCGAAAAAGATCACGTCGGGATCGCGCGTCATTTCCTGGGCGATGCCGCGCGCCACCGCCTCGCGGTAAGTCAGTTCCGCCACGCAAAGCCCCCATCCGCAAAGACGTCGGTGCACAGGATATCGGCGGGGGGCGGCGGCGCCGCCTTGCACTTCTCCGTCGCCTCATCGAGGATGCGGCGCACATCCGCTTCGATGCGTGCGATGGTTTGCTCCGACACGCCGAACTGCTCCAGGCGGCCCCGATAGAGCGCAATGGGATCGTGTTTCTTCCACGCCTCAAGCTCGCCGTCCGGGCGATATTTCGCCGGATCGGCGCGCGAATGGCCGCTGTGTCGATAGGTGAGGCATTCAATCAGGGACGGGCCCTCGCCGGCGCGGGCGCGCGCGTAGGCCGCGCGGGCGGTTCGATAGACGATATCGGCGTCGTTGCCGTCGATTAGAATGGAGTCGAGCCCGTAGGCGGCAGCGCGATCCGCCGCCGGATGCTTGACCGCCGTCACTTCCCCGATCGGCGTGTACTCCATGTAGAGATTGTTCTCGCACACAAAGATAACCGGCAGCTTCCAGATCGCAGCGAAGTTCAGCGCCTCGTGGAAAGCCCCGATATTGGTGGTGCCGTCTCCGAAGAAGCACACCGTAACATCATCCTGGCCCTTGTATTGGGCGCGCAGCGCCGCCCGCACGCGATCGGCAGGTGCGCTCCGATGATTGCGTAGGAGCCCATGACTCCGTGCTCGGTCGAGGTGAGGTGCATGGACCCGCCCTTGCCGCGCATGAGCCCGTTATCGCGCTGCATCAGTTCGCCCAACACCTTTTCGACCGGCACGCCACGTGCAAGGGTGTGCGCATGCCCCCGGTAGGTGCAGAACGACAGATCGCCCGGCTTCATCGCGCCGGCAAATCCGGCGGCGATCGCTTCCTGCCCGAGCGAGAGGTGGCTCGTACCCTTGACCAGGTTCTGCAGGAAAAGGTCGAAGGCGCGCTGTTCGGCCTCGCGGAGCTCGACCTGCGTGCGAAACAGGCGCAGCCGCATCGCCTCGCCAATATCGTCGTTCGCACGGTCGACGCCGGATGCGGCGTCGGCTGCAAAGAAGGGTTTCTGCATCGATGGACCTGCCCGGAAAAATCCCAACCAATGAGCCACAAGCCTCCTCCCTCCCTGGGAGGGCAGGGGTCCCGCCCGCGAGTGTCGCAGAAAGAAGGGGCAGGCGAGACGTCTGCACTCCCAGGGAGGTTAGGGAGGACCGAATATCAAACTCGCACGGCGTCGTTCAGGCCGCAAGGCGTCATTCTTGTCCGACGCCCGTCACGATGCGAGGCCGCGGACGAGCGACCCAATCACGATCGATGCCCGGCCATGCCGCAGGCGGCGGCGACGGTGCCCGAACGGAGTGCATGGTCGCCATCTCAGTCAGCGCGCGTCTCACGGTTCGCTCGCGACCGCGCTTTCGTGCCAGCGGTGCAGCGAGAGATAGGACACGAACGACAGGGCGAAGAAGATCGCGATTCCCGTGATCGAGAGCAGGATCAGCGCCGCGAACATGCGTGCGATGTTCAGGCGATAGGCGGATTCGGCGATCCGGTAGGCAAGCCCCGATCCGGCGCCGGCGGATCCGGCGGCGATTTCGGCCACAACTGCGCCGACGAGCGACAGGCCTCCCGCGATTTTCAAGCCTCCGAGCATATAGGGAAGCGCAGCCGGCAACTTGAGGCGCAGCAGCATCTTGATGGGTGAGGCGCCGTAGATGTCGAACAGGTCCACGAGATTGCGATCCACCGAGGCGAGCCCGAGCGTCGTATTCGCAAGGATGGGGAAGAACGCCACGATCCAGGCGCAGGTGAGCACCGCCGCCTGCTGAGGCAGATAGATCAGGAGCAACGGTGCCACGGCGACTACCGGCGTCACTTGCAGGATCACCGCATGGGGGTATAAGGAATGCTCCATCCAGCGCGATTGATTGAACAGAAAAGCAAGCCCGACGCCGCCCACGAACGCCAACGCGAGCGCGTAGCACGTGGTGGTGAGCGTGACGAGGAGCGAGGCCCACAGCAAGGGCCAATCGGACACAACCGTCGCCGCCACGAGGCCTGGGCCGGGCAGGATGAAGGGCGGGATGTCCTTCAATCGCACCACCAGGTCCCAGGCCACGATGCCGAGGGCGAGCGTCACGATCGGCAGCACGATGCGCGGCCATTCGATCCTAAAATCGGTGGTCCAATTCATCTTACGTTACCAATCCTTTCAATCCGTTACTTTTGCGGGCGGGTCACTTGCCTGCGGTGTGTCAGCACCAAGTCAGCACGCGGCGGGAAAAACGGCCATCGTTGGTTGCGCCGTTCGCCCCCGTGAGCCCCCGCATTGTCACCTGTCACACCGCGGCACAAGGGCGCAGAGCAGGGGGCGGCGAGGGCGCCTCGGTAGTCAATCACACCGCTTGCACAGCCCCGCAGGTCACATTTGCGCATCATGGAGCTAAAGGCAGATGGCGGATAGGCCCCTGACCGCGCGCAATCCCGGCGCGGTACATCCTCGACTGGGCGCGTTGCCCATGCAGTAATTTCTTAACCTCTCTTGGTCGGCATTGAGCGGTCCGGCCCGACGCACTGCACTTTTTTAAAAATGGAAAAATTTTTGTTTCCGATCCCAGAAATCGATTTTTTCGATTTTCGTTGAAAAAATCAGGTTCCGGGAGCATTGGCTCAATGCCGCCTGGAATTCGAGCCGTGGGTGAAGAAACGCCATTGTCTGCTTCTTTCAGGCCGGGTACTAACCCAGCGGCTTGATCTGTGTATGCATACGCTGAACTCTGGCGTGGTGTCCTCCAGCCCGAACCGCCGTTGCCGTAGTGCGCAACTCGCCGTCATGCTCCGCCGCGAGGCGGGCAGGTCCTTGAAAATAAGCGGGGCAGCCGAGCGCGTTGTTCGGGACGAACGCAAGGTGCAGAAAGTCTGCTCATGTAGGAGGGCCGGACCAATAGACGGGTAACGATGCAGCCTCCGATTTGGTCGCAACGTGACCCATACCTTGGATCGGATACGCCAGCCTCATTGCCAAACGTTTCGAACGAGCGCGGAGGATCTCGGCACCACCCACGTTACTTCGTCAATCACCTTGAATCGACCAGACGTGGTTACCTTTCAAACTTCTCAGCGACGTTGCGATTGCGTCGTGGGCCTGCCTCACAGGCCTATACGCCCTTAGCCTCAAAACCGTCCTTAAAGGATTTCTAGCGGAGCGGGCCTTGGCTTGTGTATCCAGAGTGCAACACTCCCTACGGTTCGTATCGCCGGCCACTTTTCCGCCACGGAATGCGTTCTACCCTGCGGGGTGTTTACCGTGAACTTTGGTAATGATGGGTCGGGGGGTGCAAGCCTTCTAGGTGAGTACAAACGCGGACAATCTTAGGTGGGCGCCGCTCTTTTGTGAAAAGCACAGGACCTGCGAACCGAGCGGTCGTCGTCATCGGGGATCAGCTGAGGGGGAATGCGATGCCGGCGAATATTCCTGGACTGGCGGTATTGATTTTCTCGGGCGACGTGCTTACCGGCCTCACTGTTGGGGACGCGCGCGCATATGCTGCCGAGATCGTCGTCGAGTCAGGCCGTACGCTCATCGATATCGGCTTCTCCACCACCTGAGAGCGATCGACACGGCTGTGCGCTCATCGCCCGACACCCGGCAACGTCGACACCGGCCATGGCAACAACGCGATCGCATCGCCGGTGACTCGCCGGTCTCATCAATTTTGGAGGGGTCGGGGTAAATACCGGCGGCGTCGCCATCGGGGCCTTCGCTCATTCGGGAACGCAGGGCCGCCGCTTTTTGCCAGGAGAGTCGCAGAACCTTCCATCGTTTCGCCGGCACCGACAGGATCATGGGGGGCACAGCCATGACGACTTATTATTATCCCAGCGATACCATCTTCGGAGGCGCCCTCACCGTCGGTCCAGCCGACGAGATCGTGAATTTCCACGGCAGCGGCGTCAGCATCTATCTTTTCGGAACGGCCATCAGCTCGACGCTCCTCGACAGCATCGAAACCGTTGAGAGCGGCGGCTTGGACAGCGGCTCCACGATCGGAGTCGAACTGAACGTCTTGTGCGGCGGCACGGTCATCGGCTCCACGATCGAAGGCGTACTGAACGTCATGTCTGGCGGCACGGTCATTGGCCTGACGGTCGACCCCGCCAACTACCTTTACAATTACACGCTCGCAGGCGAGGCGATCGGCGTCACGCTCGAGAGCGGCACCATTGAAACGATTTCGTCGGGCGGCGTCGCCATTGGCACGACGGTCAGCAACTCGACCGTGTTCATCTCCGGCGGCGGCATCGATAGCGGCGCGACGCTCTACGGCAACAGCCTCGAGACGGTCTATTCGGGTGGCGAAGCGATCGGCACCACGGTATCGAGCGGCGCGACGCTGGCGCTTGGGGAAGGCGCCATCGCAAGCGGGTACACCATCTCCAGCGGCGGGACCCTGGAACTCCTGAACTATACCCTCAGCGGCTACACCGTCAGCAACGGCGTGGTGCTGGCTGACCTCGGGACTGTGTTCGACACGACCGTCGAGAGCGGCGGCAACCTGTTCATCGAGAACTGGGGCGGCGGCGCCGCCGTGGCCAGCGGCGTCGTTGTCGAGAGCGGCGGCACGCTATCGATGGGGGGCGGCACTGTGAGCAATCTCACGCTCGAGAGCGGCGGCGTCGATGTCGTGAATTTTGGCACGACGTTCGGCACGACCGTGCTCAGCGGCGCCACCGAATACGTGGTGGAAGGTGCCGTCAGCGGCACGAACATCAGCAGCGGCGGTGTCGAGAGCCTTGAAGGTGGGTACAGCTTCAACACCACGGTCTCCGGTGGCGCCGTGGAAGTCCTGAGCGGGGTCACCGGGGCCAGCAGTGCGTCGGACACGACCGTCCTCAGCGGCGGAGAGTTTCTCGTCGGAGGTGGCGCGATAGCGATAGACGCGGCCGTCGTTGGAACTGAGATCCTCCAGGGCGATGATTACGACAGCACGATTGAGAGCGGCGGCCTGCACGTGGTGCAGGGCCGGTCGGAGTTCACGGTCCTGTCCGGCGGCGCCGAGGAGATCGTGTCCAGCGGCGGGACGGCGATCTCCACAACCGTCGACAGCGGCGCCATCGAAATCGTGTCCAGCGGCGGCGCGGCGACAGGCCCGATCATCAGCAGCGGCGGCATCGCCGTCGTGTCCAGCGGCGGGTCAGCGGGCGCGACGGAACTCGAGGGCGGCTACGAATTCGTTGCGTCGGGCGGCATCGCGAGCGGCGCGACGATCTCCGCCGGGACGCTCGAAGTGGCGAGCGGCGGCGCGATCGCCAGCTCAGAGGTGGGGTTCGCAGGCGGCGGCACGCTGCGGCTCGATGGAGGGACGGGTTTCGGCTGGCACGTCGTCGGGTTCGGTGCCGGAGATCAGATCGACCTCGCGGACGTTGCATTCACGACGGCGACGACGAAGAATGGAAACGGGAACGAGATCAGCTTCACCGAGGCCGCCAGCAATCAGAGCGGCACGCTCACCGTCACCGATGGCGTCCACACCGCCAACATCACGCTGCTCGGCCAGTACATGGCGAGTGAGTTTACTGCGGCAAGCGACGGAAACGGCGGCACGCTCATTACCTTCGAGGCGTCGTCGTCTGGCACGACTGTGACCGGGGGGAGCGGAAACGGGCACGGCCACGGCTAGCAAGGCCATTACGTCCTGACGGCTACAAACAAGCAGGAAAAGCAGGCAGGTAACCAGTGATCACCTGGTGCCGGGTCAACAGCGGAGATTGCGATGGCTACGGCTTTCGATGGCGTGGAGTTTATCATGTCGGGCGATGTCGTCAGCGGCCTCGTGCTCTCTGACAACGCCATCTACGACGCGGCGGTGGGGAGCGGCGGCCTCCTCATCTCCGCCGTGGTCGCGGGCTTCGAGCAGGTTGACATCAGCAGTGGCGGCGAGGCCATCGGCACGTTTATATCCGGTAGTGAAGCCTTCGAATATGTCGCCAGCAGCGGCTTGACGATCGGCCCCCAGATCGCCAGCGGCGGCCAGGAAGAGGTCGCGTCCGGCGCCGTGAGCAGCGATGCACAGATCATCGGCGGAACGGAACTCGTGGCCTGCGGGGCCGTGGCCTTCGACACGACGGTCAGCGCCGGTCAGCAAGTGGTCTTCGGTGTGGCCAGCGGCACCGTCGCTGTCGGTAGCGGCGCGGAAGTGGTTTCCTCCGGCGGCGAGTCCTTTGGCGTAACAGTCGGCGCCGGCGGCGTCGAAGCGATCGCTTCCGGTGGCACTGCGACCGGTGTCACGGTCCTCAGCGGCGGCACCCTTCAACTCGACGGCGGCGCCACCGTGGGTGCGTTCACGATTGCAAGCGGTGGCACCCTGCTCATCGGCACGGATTTTCCGCTTCTCTCGTCGGGCTATGTGCTGAGCGGGGACACCGTCAGCCCCGGCGTGACGCTGGACGTCGACGGAGGGGCAACGGCGGTTGGCACTAGGGTCAGCAGCGGTCTAATCGCGGTGAGTCTCGGGGGGGCGGCCATTGACACGACGGTCGATGGCGGCGAGGCCGTCGTCTACGACGGCGGAACGGCGAGCGGCACCACGGTTGGCAGCGGCGGCACGTTTGTCCTGTCCGGCGGCACCGCCAGCGACACGGCGATCAACGACGGCGCCAGCGTCGTCCTCAGCGGCTCTGTGATAGGCACCACGCTCGTCAGCGGCACGCTTGTCCTGTCCCACGGTAGCGCCAGCGACACGACCGTGGGCGTCGGCGGTGAGCAGATCGTCTCCGGCTTCGGCGCTCTCGACGTTCTCGGCTCCGCCGCCCTGGCGGCCAGCACCACGATCCTCAGCGGCGGCCTTCAGGTCGTGGACGGGGTGGCCAGCGCCACGACTGTGCTGAACGGCGGGGAGATGGTCGTCTCCTCGGGTGGGGTGACGGACGGCGCCACCATCGACAGCGGCGGGACGCTGGTCGTCCTCTCCGGCGGCGTTGACGGCGGCGACCCGGCCCTCAACGAGGGCGCTTCGATCGTCACGAACGCCATTCCCACGACCGTCAGCGGCGGCACCGAAATCCTCATGGGCGCCGGGACCAGCGCCATACTCGACAGCGGCGCCGTCCTGGTCGTCTCGAGCGGCGGGGTGGCGAACTTCACCACGATCACCAGCGGCGCCGTCCTGGTCGTGTCGAACGGCGGGCAGGTGGGCAGCGACTATCTCAGCTCCTTCCTTTATGGCGGCGCAGCTGTCAGCAGCGGCGGCGAACTCGTGGTCAGCAGCGGCGGCGCCGAGCTGGGCGCCACGATCGCAGGCGTCGAGGTCGTGGCCAGCGGCGGAACAGCGATCGACGATCAAATAGGCTCTGGCGGGTCCGAAGTCATCCAGTCGGGTGGTGCGGCCCAGTCCGTGGGGATCAGCGGCGGGACGCTGGAGGTGGCGGGCGGCGGCTCCATGAACAAAGTACGTTTCCAGGGCGGCAGCCTGGTGCTCGATGCATCGGCGAGTTTCAATGGACTGGTCGCCGGCTTCGGTACCTCCGATCAGATCGACCTGCGCGACGTCGCCTTCGTGACCGCGACGACGAATAAAGGCCAGCACAGCAACCTGAGCTTCACCGAGGCTGCCAGCACCCTGAGCGGCACACTCACGGTCACTGATGGCGCCCACACCGCCAGCATCCAGCTGCTTGGCCAATACACGGCGAGCGAGTTCGCCGCGTCAAACGACGGAAACGGCGGCACTCTCATCACCTTCACTTCGGCAACGGGGACCGGTGGGCACGGTCATGGCAATACGGTCGCATCGCCGGTCACGTCCTGACGGGCGTACGCGGGAGGGGAAAGGATACCGAGGTGGTGAGCGCCTTTGCTGGCATCGGCGTTCAACGGGGGAAGCACTGTGACGGATAACGTAAAACGATAGCGGGGCTTGATGTCTTACGCAGGCAACAATGAGGCCGGCGTTGATCCCGGCCTTTCAGTCCTCGTGGCCATGTTGCGGTTCCACGACATTGGCATCGATCCTGCGCAGCTGCGCCATCGCCTCGGGCATCGCGCTGTGGGTGTACCCGAGATGGTTCGCTGCGCCAAGAATTAGGCCTTAAAGCGCGCTCCTACAGAACCAACTGGAAACGACTTGCCTCCACGCCGATGCCCGGCATCGCCGTGCTGCGTGACGGCGATTTCATCGTCCTCGGCAAGGTCGGGGAGGACCGCGCGGTCGTCCAGTCGCCCCGGCCCAGCCTGATGATGCGCGCCGAACTCGAGGCGGCGTGGGACAGCGAATTGGTGGTGATGACCCGCCGCGGCAGTCTCGTCGACCTGTCGCGTCGTTTCGACATCACCTGGTTTCTCGGCGCCATTCACAAGTACCGCCACGTGCTCGGCCAAGTGCTGGTGGCGTCGTTCTTTCTTCAATTGTTCGCACTTATTTCGCCGCTGTTTTTCCAGGTCGTCATCGACAAGGTCCTGGTTCACGGCAGTCTCGGCACCCTCGATGTGCTTGTCACCGGTCTGCTGACGATCTCGGCGTTCGAAACAATCCTCGCCATCATGCGGACCTACATCTTTGCCCACACCACGAACCGCATCGACGTGGAGCTCGGCGCTCGCCTGTTCCGCCACCTGCTGGCCTTGCCGATCGGCTATTTCCAGGCGCGTCGCGTCGGCGATTCGGTTGCTCGCGTGCGTGAGCTCGAAAACATCCGGAATTTCCTCACCAGCTCTGCCCTCACCCTGGTCATCGATCTGTTCTTCACGTTCCTGTTCCTGGCGGTGATGTACGCCTACTCACCGCTTCTCACTTTCCTGGTGCTCGCGTCCTTCCCGTTTTATATCGGCATTTCGGTACTTGCGACGCCACTGTTCCGGCGTCGCCTAAACGAAAAATTCGAACGTGGCGCCGAAAACCAGGCGTTTCTGGTGGAAAGCGTCAGCGGCGTGGAGACGCTCAAGGCGATGGCGATCGAGCCGCAGATGCAGCGCCGCTGGGAGGATCAGCTCGCCTCCTACGTCACCGCGAGCTTCAAAGTTCTCAGTCTCGGAAACACGGCCAGCCAGCTTGTTCAGTTCGTCAACAAGGTGGTGACGGCAGGTGTGCTCTTATTTCGGCGCCCGGCTTGTCATTAATGGTGATCTCTCGGTCCGGCGAGCTCGTCGCTTTCAATATCCTCGCAGGCCGGGTGAGCGCGCCGGTGCTGCGGCTTGCCCAGATTTGGCAGGACTTCCACCAGGCCCGGCTCTCGGTGGCGCGATTGGGAGATATTCTCAATACCAGGCCGGAGCCGATCTACGCTCCCGGGCAGACTGCGTTGCCAGCAATCCGCGGTGAGGTCAGGTTTGAACACGTCACTTTCCGCTACCGGATCGCCGGGCCGGAGGTGCTGCACGACGTTAGTCTTCGGATACCCGCCGGACAAATCGTGGGCATTGTGGGCCCGTCGGGCTCGGGCAAGAGCACGCTTGCCAAGCTGATCCATAGGCTTTACGTGCCCGATCGCCGGCATTGATCTCAGCGTGATCGATCCATCCTGGTTGCGTCGGCAGATCGGCGTGGTGCTTCAGGAGAGCGTCCTGTTCAATTGCTCGGTACGCGACAATATTGCGATGGCGGACCGCTCGATGCCGATCGAACGGATCATCGCAGCCGCACAGATGGCCGGCGCCCATGACTTCATCCTTGAGCTCCCCAATGGTTACGACACCGTTGTGGGTGGGCGCGGCTCCAGCCTTTCGGGCGGCCAGCGTCTCGCCATCGCGCGCGCTCTCGTTACCGACCCGCGCATCCTGATCTTCGATGAGGCGACGAGTGCGCTCGACTATGAGAGCGAGCGGATCATCCAGCAGAACATGCCGCGGCTCGCGGACGGCCGCAGCGTCTTCATCATTGCGCATCGGCTGTCGACCGTGCGGTGCAGCGACCGCCTCATCACCATCGATCGCCGCCGCCTGGCTGAGGACGGCACCCACGATGACTTGGTCAGGGCAGGCGGCCGCTATGCGTCGTTGTACCGTCTGCAGGCAGGCATCCATGAAGTCCGCTAGCGCATTGCTCGAAGGGGCTCACCCGAGTGGCTCGCATGGCCCACCGCGAAGGCGTTTTTGTTCCGCATTTGCGGACGATGCGGCCCACTCGGGCCCTGGTCGGCCTGATCGCCAAACGCTCCAAGGCTGCCCTCGCGGGTCTGTACAAACCGGCGACTCGCAGAGAAGAACTCGCCTTCTTGCCGGCCGCGCTCGAAATTGTCGAGACCCCGCCACCACCAATGGCGGGCGCTATAAGCGGCACTGTCATAGCATTGTTCTGTGTTGCCCTCGCTTGGGCATGTTTCGGCAAGGTCGATATCGTCACCACGGCGCCTGGCCGGATCATTCCGAGCGATCGTACCAAGGTCGTTCAGCCGCTGGAGATTGGCGTCGTTCGCGCGATCCACGTGCGGGACGGACAAAGCGTCAAGACTGGTGAGGTCCTCATCGAACTCGATCCGACGGTGGCCGAGGCAGAACTTCGTCACCAGCAAAGTGATCTGACGGAGGCCCGGCTCGAAGCGGCGCACCTACGCGCTGCGTTGGCTTGGCGGGAAGATCCGCTGTCCGAGTTCCATCCCCCCGGGGGCAAGCCGCGAGGCGATCGAGCTGCAACGTCACCTTTGGATGAGCCAGGTTGCCGGCGAAGATCGAAGAGATCAATCAGCAGGAATCCCAGAAGGAGGCCGAGCGCGCGACCATCAGGGCGACAATCAACAAGCTCAACGAGACCATTCCGCTGGCCGAGGAACGGCTGAACCTGCGCAGATACCTCTATGACAGGGAGCTGGGGTCCAAGCTTGTGTACTTGAGTGAGTATCAGGATCTCGTCGGCTTGCAGCAGGACCTTCTGGTGCAGAGGAGCCGCCATGGCGAGGCCGATGCGGCGGTCGCGGCGCTCGTGGAAACCCGGTCGAAATTGGTGGCAGCGTATCAGCGAACAGTGCTGGACGAACTGACAAAGGCGGAGCAGAAAGCGGCGGGGCTCGCGCAGGACGTGGTCAAGGCTGTCCAGCGTGCCCAATATCAGGTCCTTGTTGCGCCGGTCGACGGTACCGTGCAGCAACTTTCGGTGCACACCGCCGGCGGTGTAGTCACGCCAGCCCAGGAGTTGATGGTGGTGGTCCCAGCCGACAGCGGTCTTGAGATCGAGGCCATGGTGTCCAACCGCGACATAGGCTTCGTCCGTGCCGGCCAGGACGTCGAAGTCAAGATCGACACCTTCAATTTCACCCGCTACGGGCTCATTCACGGAAAGGTGTTGAGCATTCGCGACAAGCCGCAGGACAAATCCAACGATCTTCGACACGCCCTATCGGGTGATCAACTATCACGCCTGCAATTCCTGCTGGAATGACGTGCGAGTGCGGTTCGATCACAAGGATTTTTTGTGGTGCCCCCGCCATAAGGACACGGCGCGGCAGTTCGAGTGCACGCGCTTGATCACAGCCGAACAGGTAAAGGCTGTAATCAAGACAATTCCGGGATTTGGGACTCACGGCGGGACGCAGGTTTAAAACCGACTGGGGGCCGCACACTCTGGCCCCCGCGTTGATCGGTTTCGCTGCCGAGGCCGATGAGCGCCGCCTCGGCTTCGTTATTAACGACGCGGGGCAGTTCGCGGTTGATTACCATGGTGGTTGGCCACGGCGTACAGACCCGGAAAAAGCGGTGAACTCGTATTCGATCCGGCTGGAATTACGGTTCCGCTGGCCGGCGAGTTTGGGTGGTTTAGGAGGCCGGTCGCGCTCACTCGACCTTCAGGCCGAGTCTGCGTACTAAGGGTCCCCATTTGCGCTGCTCGCGATCGATATCGGCGGCATATTGTTCAGGTGTCGAGGTCAGCACGTCCCCGCCGTCGGCTGCAATGCGGGCCCTGACATCGTCAAGCGCGACGGCCTTGCGCAATTCGTCGTTGAGCCGCGTCACGATGTCGGCCGGCGTGCCGGCCGGGGCCATCAGGCCATAGTGCAGCACGGCCTCGAAGCCCGGCAGGCCGGATTCCGCAATGGTCGGCACATCCGGCATCAGGCTCAAGCGCTCGGCGCCGGCAGTCGCGAGCGCCCGCAGGGTCCCGGCTTGGAGATTACCCATGGCCGGCGCCAGCACGTTGAACGCGATCGGAACATGGCCGCCGACGAGATCGTTGGTGAGCGGACCGGTGCCTTTGTAGGTCACAATGGTGAAGTCAATCCCAGCGGCCACCTTTAACAGCTCTGCGGAGAGGAACGCCCCGGTACCGGGCGGCGGCGTGCCCATGTTGAGCTTGCCGGGCTCGCGCTTCGCCATGGCGATCAGATCCATTACTGTGTG
>JASHYD010000471.1 GCA_030043175.1 Xanthobacteraceae bacterium
CGGCGCAGCTGCTGACGTCGAGCTTCATGGACTACGCGATGCCGCGCGCTAGCGACCTACCGTCGTTTCATACGGCGTTCATCGAGACACCTGCTCCAAGCAATCCGCTAGGCGTCAAAGGCGGCAGCGAAAGCGGGGCGATCGGTGCGCCGGCCGCGATCGGGAACGCGGTGATCGACGCGCTGTGGCACCTGGGCGTGCGTGACATAACTCTTCCGATCACCGCCGAGACGGTGTGGCGCGCGCTTAAGGAGGCGCGCGAGCAGGCATAAACTCGTCCCGTACAAGGTTACGTCCCGATAACACGCCGGAACGCCAGCAAGCAACATATCTGCCGTTCGACGGCCCGGCGTTGAAATATCGGGTCGGTCTGCACCGCGAAAGCGGACAGGTTGCGACACTTCGGCTAGCGGACCTGAGCGCGAGCCAGCTGCATTGCGGGACGGCTTTAGAAATACGATTCGAGCACGATTTTACGGAATTCGGAAAGCCGCGGCCCAGCTGCGGTCATCAGCTGGCTAACGAGTTGCTGCAGTTCCCAGCCGCCCATGTATTCAATCTCCCGGTTGGTTTTGGCTCCCTCTGCGATTAAGGCAGGATCGGCGAGAACCTCCGCGAAGGCCTCCCGCAGGAAATCGACCCTGTCCGTCGGTACGTCGGGGGCAGCAACCATGGCGCGTTGTGCCTCGCCGATCCGTTGGCGTAGCTTGACGATCCATATCCTGTCTTCAGGCAGCACAGCCGCTTGGCGCAAAGTCGGGACGTCTGGCAAATGATGCCATCGACTGGCGCCGAAGATTGCGATCGGCTTGATTGAGTTGTTGACGATCTGCGGCAGTGCGGTGTCGGCAGACAGGATCCCCGCATCAGTCTCGTTGCGCAGAACGGCAAGCCACATGTCGCCGGCACCGCGATAGCCGACCACGATTTTGGACTTGAGCCCCAGTACGTACGAAATGATCGCTGCGATGTCGCTGATGTTGTCGGCTGGGCCCGTCGATGACCACCTGAGGGGCTCCGCGCGCGCGGCATCGCTGATCGTCGGGTAGCGGGCGTGAGGTCCGACAAACCACAGCTTCGGTGCCATTGATGTCTTTGCCAACCAATTCAGTTTTGTAACGTCCCACGTGACACCCGGTCGCGCGAGCATCTGGCTCAGAATCGCGGCCTCTGCGCTCGCATGCATAATCGTGAGCCCATCGGCGGGTCTGACCAACAACGTTGCGAGAGCGGCAAGGCCACCTTGGCCGTCTCGGTTCTCCACCAGCACGGTTGCGCCGATTCTGGCGGCCAGATACGGCCTTATCAGCCGAGCATAGAGGTCATAGCCGCCGCCGGGTGGAGAGCCGACCAAAATTCGAACCGTCCTGCCACGAAAAAACTCAGCCGCGTGCAAAGAGGCGGCCGTCGCCGGGCGTCCTGCGGCAGCAATTAGGAGTGCGGCAGAGGCTGCCGCCGAAAACCCGCGTCGGTGGAGCATTTTTCCGCGAACCTGATCGCGAGATGCTTCCGAAACCCGGCTTCCGGCTGTTCGATGGCGAGATGTCATGACATGGCATCCTTGGGTTGCTCGTCACAATCCTTGCGTCAATCGGCTATCGCTCTGATCCAAACAGGTGCACCCTTTGCAAGCGACAAGCCGGGGATCGAGGTCCTTAGCACTGCTTCGAATCTCAAGAGGCGACGGAAATACCGCGCACAGCGTTCTGGGCTTCGTTGCTTTCGATTTTCGCCCCGCACAATAATGTCTCGCTCGATGTAGCGTCACCATCCCTCGCCCAGCCCAATTTTACCCAATGGGTAGAGGTGGGCCAGAAAAGCGTCGTAAAACCGATCCGTCCCTGGCGAAGCCGCCGATGGACACCAGCATGATCTGCGCCTAGCCTGCGTGGCCTCATGTGCCGTCCTCCACACTGGTCTCGGCGCCACCCGCCCGTCCGCATGATCGTTTTGGACGGGTGGCATCTCGCTTGACGGCGAGCGCGCCCGCCGGACCGGGCTGTTGCTCCCCGTGCGCATGCTCTCGCGCCGTTCTGACAGCTCCTCCTGGAGAAGCTTGTCGTCGCGCATCGGACAGGAGAGTTGCAGTTTTTCGGCAAGCACACCTCGCTCGCCAATTCGCAGGCCTTTGCGGCCTATTTGGCGCCGCCGCGGCGTGTGTGTGGGACCCCGTCGGGGCCACCCGGCGTCCGATCTGAACAAACGCGAATATCCGAGCCAGATCCCGCCAGAAATGGTCGCCATCAGTTGAGTTGTCGCGATGCATCGACCGATTGTGTCGAGCGAAGCTATCTCATCACTACCGGCGCTGCGTGGCTTCCAAAGGACGCTCTTGTCCGCTATCTTTGCGGCCTTGCCGAGGGGTTGGCCGTTGCGTTCGACTCCGATACAACGTGCCGGCAACTGTTCGTTAGACAATGGGTTGCGCAAGCTTGGATCGTGCGCACCTTGAGTGAGGGAGAAACGATATGGGAATCACATCACAGGTTTTCGTCGTCGCGGCGTTGGCCGCGACATGCGCGCTGAACTCGGTGTCGGCCCAAGCGCAGAACGTGCGCGTGCGCGGCACCATTGAGAAACTCGACGGCAATAGCTTGGCAGTCAAGTCGCGCGATGGAACTGAGCTCAAGCTCGTGCTCAAGGACAACGTCCGCATTGGCGGGGTCGTCAAGGCCTCTCTCGCCGACGTCAAGACCGATACCAACGTCGCTATTACGTCCCGGCCACGAGCCGATGGAACGCTTGAGGCGGTCGAACTACGCATCGCTCCCGCCGGGCAGCCCTTTAACTCATTCCATTCCGATTGGGACTTGATGCCGAACAGCTTCATGACCAACGGCTCATTGCAGACCTCGGTCGCCGGCGTCGACGGCCAGGTGCTGACGGTGAGGTACAAGGTTGTCGGCAAGTCCGATGAGGAAAAGAAGATTGTCGTAACGCCGAAGACCATCATCGCGACCACGGTTGCCGGCACCAAGGAGGATCTCAAGCCAGGCTTGAAAGTATTCGTTGCTGGCGCCCCGAAGCTGCCCGATGGCTCGCTCGATGTCGCGGCGATCCAGGTTGAAAAGGAAATCCCCCCGCCGCAGTGATATGATGCCAACAAGCGAAAGGGCGGGTTTCGGCTGATGGGTTTGTTGGC
>JASHYD010000472.1 GCA_030043175.1 Xanthobacteraceae bacterium
TTGGGCGGCCGGCGAGCGCGGCCGCCGCCGCGAACACCATCGATCCGGCGAGCCACCCGGCCGGAAATCTCGCGGCATTGAACAGAAAGCCGCCGAGCGCTCCAATCAGCACGGATTCCGCGATGCGAACGAGTTTTTGGCTGAAGGGTGACGCCTGGTGCATGGAGCGCCGATCAATGACGCGGGCTCGGGCTGTCGTCAAACCCCGTCCTTGCATGGCAGCGCTCGTGGTGCCGCCGCGGGTGACCCTCGCCGGATCGACCCGGCCGCGACCAAAAAAAGGGCGCCACGCGTGCTGGCGCCCAGTGCGAGAGAATTGCTAGGGAGGAGTTTGCAAATTCTCTCCTCGTTCGTCGTCGCAATGCCCCCAAAGGTTCAACGGCCGCTTCCACCGCCCGTAGGGGGACCGCCGCTCGGAGGGTTCGAATCGCTCAGGCTCTTAATGGTACGCTGGACGCAGATTTGCTCTCCTGGGTTGTGTAACATCGGTGTGTTTCGCAGCCCCGCCGGTTGCTTTGGTGGCCCCCTGTCGAATGAGACGCGCCAAGGCGGCGCCCGGGTGGGCACGTCAGCGTGCGGGTCGAGCCTTATTCGGTCGCCGGTCGCGTGGCGCGCAAGTCGGAGCTGCCGGGGCTGCAACGGTCCTATTCGGCGTTCGGGTCAGCCTGGCGCCGCCCAACAAAAATGCGCCGCGTCATGGTGTTGGCAGTAGAGTGGAACAATGAACAAGGTTCTCGATCCCGCAGCTTTGCCCCCCCGCCCTGTCGACCATCCGAAGGTTCAGTCCGGATCGGTCGGCGTCCTTCTCGTCAATCTCGGCACGCCCGATGCCACCGACGCCGCCTCGGTGCGGCGCTATCTGCGCGAGTTCCTCCACGACAAGCGGGTGATCGAGGAAGATACGATACTTTGGAAATTCGTGCTCAACGCGATCATCCTGCCAACGCGGCCGCGGCGAAAAGGGCGCGACTACGAGAAGATCTGGAACCGGGAGCGCAATGAATCACCGCTGAAAACGATCACGCGCTCACAGGCGGAGAAGCTGTCAGCCACGCTGGTGTTGCGCGGCAAACGAGTGATCGTCGACTGGGCGATGCGCTACGGAAATCCTTCCATCCGTTCGCGCCTCACGGCGCTGGCGGTGCGGGGATGCGAACGGATTCTGGTGGCGCCGCTTTATCCGCAATATGCTGCGGCCACCAGCGCCACCGTATGCGACGAAGTTTTCCGAGCGCTGATGACGTTGCGCTGGCAGCCGGCGCTGCGCGTCGCGCCACCGTATTTCGACGAACCGGCGTATATCGAGGCGGTGGCGGCCTCGCTTGAAGCCCATGTGGCGGCGTTGACGTTTGTGCCCGACGTTATCCTTGCCTCGTTTCACGGCATTCCGAAAAGCTATTTCGATAATGGTGACCCCTATTATTGCCATTGCGCAAAAACTACCCGGTTGTTGCGCGACCGGCTCGGCCTCGATGACGGAAAGCTGATCATGACCTTTCAATCGCGGTTCGGCCGTGCCGAATGGCTCAAGCCTTACACCGACATGACCGTCAAGGAGCTGGCGGCGCGGGGGGTGAAGAACCTCGCCGTCATCACGCCGGGTTTTGCAGCGGATTGCCTTGAAACACTTGAGGAGATCGCCGGAGAGAATGCGGACTATTTCCGCCATGCAGGCGGCGAAAATTTCACCGCAATTCCCTGCCTCAACGACAGCGAGTCGGGCATGCGCGTAATCGAGACGGTGGTGCTGCGGGAACTGCTGGGCTGGGCGTAGACGATCTTGCGGAATCGCTTGCCAAGCTGCGCGAAGCCGCTTGCGCGCCGTGCCGGCCGCGCCCTACCATCATCCGCCGGCGCGGTTGCGGGTTTCCGAGGGGCGGTGGGCAGGCTTCGGCTCGCCCGTGAATCTCTCAATTTTGGCCGTACTGGGCTTCAGCCAATCAAGGACTTGCTGACCCAGAAAACGCCAAAATTAAAGAGATTCACATTCTCGGCCCTGCTGAAGAGATTGAGCATCGGCGACGGTCATTACTTCGGCGGGACCCACTCCCCCGGTGGCGCCCCGTAGGGGCGCGGGTTTTGGTCCCAAGGAGCCTTTGTCGAAAACGAGAAAAATGCGAAAAGCTGCAAAACAGCATAGTTTTAAGTGTGCGGGAGCACTATTTGACTGCGGTGGATTGTGATCCCTTGAGGCATCTCACCTGTCTGGTTGTGACGCCCGCCGTGTCGGTGTGGATTGTCGGCTCGGTTTGAAGGAAAGGCCCACTCCAGCTTCTCCCGCCCGCGACGGCCAAGCATGGGGTTGAAGCGGCCGGCAGGGAGTTAACAGATGTTAGGCGGCTATGACATTTTCGTCCTCATCGTGGTTTTCCTGGCCATCCTCACGCTCATGCTGGGCGTCAAGACGGTGCCGCAGGGTTATAACTGGACCGTCGAACGATTCGGCCGCTATACGAGAATGCTGCGGCCCGGTCTCAATCTCGTGGTTCCCTTCGTCGACCGCATCGGTCGCAAGATGAACGTTATGGAGCAGGTGCTCGACGTTCCGTCACAGGAGGTCATCACCAAGGACAATGCCAGTGTCACGGTCGACGGCATCGCTTTTTTCCAGGTGTTCGACGCCGCCAAGGCGAGCTATGAGATCGCGTCGCTCGAGTTGGCAATCGTCAAGCTGACGATGACGAACATAAGATCCGTGATGGGCGCCATGGACCTTGATCAGATCCTGTCGCATCGCGATGAAATCAATGAACGTCTGCTGCGCGTCGTCGATGCCGCCGTGTCGCCGTGGGGCATCAAGGTCAACCGCGTCGAAATC
>JASHYD010000473.1 GCA_030043175.1 Xanthobacteraceae bacterium
CCTTGCGCCAGGTTGCTCGTCGGGACCCGGGCGCGAAGCCCATGGTAGGGTTTGGCGATCCGGTGTTCGATCCCGCGGAGCGGGCGAGGGCGTTGGCCGAACGGCGCGCACGGAATCGCGTCGCCGTCACCAGGGGCTACAGCGACTTCTGGCAGGGCGCCAGCATCGACCGGGCCAAGCTCGCCCGGTATCTGCCATCGCTGCTCGACACTGCCGATGAACTCAAGGCGGTTGCCAAGAAGCTCGGTGCGGCAGCAGGCGACGTCCACCTTGGCAGTGACGCCAGCGAAACCGTGGTGAAGCGGGTCGCGTTGGCCGACTACCGGGTCGTCTACTTCGCGACTCACGGCCTCGTCGCCGGGGACATCGCGGGA
Organism: Xanthobacteraceae bacterium; assembly: GCA_030043175.1. The sequence continues at coordinate 375 of JASHYD010000473.1, forward strand.
CTTGCCGAACCGTCGCTTGCGCTGACGCTGCCAAAGCAGCCGACCGAGCTTGACGACGGGTTGCTGACGGCGAGCGAGGTCGCGCAGCTCAAGCTCAATGCCGACTGGGTGGTGCTCTCGGCCTGCAACACCGCAGCCGCCGACAAGCCCGGCGCGCAAGCGCTGTCTGGCCTCGCGCGCGCCTTCTTCTATGCCGGCGCGCGGGCCCTTCTCGTCTCGCACTGGTCGGTCGATTCGGAGGCGGCGACCCGGCTCACCACCTCGACATTCGCCGCCATGAAGACCGATCCGAAGCTCGGCCGCGCCGCGGCCCTGCGCGATGCCATGCTGGCCTACATGAACGACAAATCCAGCCCGCTGAACGCCTACCCGGCATTCTGGGGACCGTTTTCCATCATCGGAGAGGGGGCGGCGAGGTGAGGGGCAGGCGGGCCACAATGGGCGCGCCGCACCGCAGCGTCAATCTCACAGCACTGCAGCCACGGGTGTCTGGTTGGGGTCAATGGACTAAACCGCTCGTGCGGTAGGAGTGGCGGTGCCGGCTCGAGCGCGGATCATGATATCGCGGATGGGCGCGTCCTGAGGCCGCTGGCAGATTGGCTTCCGACGAAAGGTCGCGTCGACGTCTGGTGGCAGGCCGCCGCCAACATGTTCACCATGAGCTGGACCGAGAACGAGGGGCCGCTCGTGGTTGCACCCGACGCGGCGCGGGTTCGGCAGGATCAGTCATCAACACGATGGCAAAACACAGCCTCGGGCGGCGAGGTTGCGCTTTATTATGCTCGCTCGGGTCTATGTGGCAGCTCACCTGCCCGACAGCGAACGCGCTGGAGCACCGGGACGACCCTGGAAGCATCGTCGCACACGAACTAAATTAGAGCCGTGGCGTTTTAGCTCAAGAGGAGCAGGCGATGACACGCAGACCTGCAGGACGGCCCCCGCAACGGCCAACTCCGGATGACGGATCCCACAATCCGCCGCCCTCCGATCGCGATAAGATCATTCGCGCGTTTTTCGAGCTATTGGCGGAACGGGCCTTCGAGGAAATCGGCTATGCGGACATCGCGGCGCGCGCCGGCGTGCCGCTCGCAACCCTGCGTCAGGAATTTGGCTCGAAGCTTCCGATCGTCGCTGCCTACGTCAAGGCCATCGATCGCAAGGTGCTGGCCGGGGGCGACGCCGACATGACGGAGGAACCGCCGCGCGAGCGACTCTTCGATGTGCTGATGCGCAGGCTCGAGGCGCTCGCCCCGGACAGGGCCGCGATTCGCTCGCTCATGCGTTCGGCGCGACGCCATCCCAGCCTCGCTTTCGCCTTCAACGCGCTCGCACTGAGATCACAGCGGTGGATGCTGACGGCCGCCAATCTCGATGCGGCGGGACCGAGGGGAGTGATGCGGGCCCAAGGCCTCGCGCTTCTGTTTGCGGATGTGCTGCGCACCTTCGTGCACGATGAGGATGAAGGCCTTGCGCGGACGATGGCGGTGCTCGATCGCGCGCTGGCGCGCGGCCAGCGCTGGTCCGGCTTCTTGGACGAGCTATGCCGACTCGCCCCTCACCGCGGATGCCTGTCGAGGTTGCGCCGCCGTCGGGATCATCGCGATCTTGACCCGGATCTCGGCGAGGAGGCGACTCAGTTTTAATCGTTACACCGGAATTCGCACCGAGGCGCGCAACCCGCCCAGCGGGCTATCGCCGAGCATCACCTCGCCGCCGTGCGAACGTGCGATATCGCGCGCGATCGTGAGACCCAGGCCACTGCCCGCCTCGTCCTGATTACGGGCGTCGTCGAGGCGCAGAAACGGCTTGAAGACGTCATCTCGCCGGTTCGGCGGTATGCCGGGGCCATCGTCATCGACCGTGATGGTCATGTAGCGGTGGTCGCGATGGCCCGTGACTGCGATTGCCGAGCCAAAGCGAGCGGCGTTGGAAACCAGGTTGGCCAGACACCGTCTGAAGGCATGAGGCCGCACCGTCGCCACCGGGTAGCCGTAGAATTGCACCGATGCCCTGCGCCCATGGCGCTCCGCATCCGCCTTTAGTTCATCCAGGAAAGTCGCCATGTCGGTCGGCTCGGAACGCTCGCCAGCATCGCCGCGCGCGAAGGCCAGATAGGCCTCGAGCATTCGGCTCATCTCATCGACATCCTTCTTCATCTCCTCGGTTTCCGCACTGTCGTCCAACAGAGCAAGCCCGAGCTTGAAACGCGTCAGCACCGTGCGCAGATCATGGGAGACGCCTGCCAGCATGGCGGTGCGCTGCTCGATGGCCCGCTCGACGCGCGCCTTCATTTCAAGAAATGCAACGGCGGCACGCCGAACCTCCTGGGCACCGCGGGCCCGCAGATTCGGCACGTCGCGGCCCTTTCCGAAGCTCTCGACCGCTTCGGTGAGCCGCAGAATCGGGCGAATCTGATTGCGCAGGAACAGGATCGCCACCGTAATCAGCACCAGCGAAGTGCCGACCATCCACAACAGGAAAATTCCCGAATTCGACGCGTAGGCCGCGCTGCGGCGCGCAAACGTGCGCATCACGGCATCCTCCAGCTCAATCCTGATCTCGACCAGATTCGAGCGTCCGACCGTATCGATCCAGAAGGGCCTGCCAATCTGCTTGCGAAGTTCCTCCGAAAGCGTCTGATCGAGCAGCGAGAAGAACGGCTTCGGACCGAGCGGCGGCAACTCGGTGACTGGCAAGAAATCGACCACCAGGCCGAGCCGTTCCTGGGCGATGCGGCGCAGCTCCGTATCGTTGCGATCCTGTGGCAAGCCCCTGCGCATGTCGATGAGCGCGGCAATGTCCTGGACCACTGCCGCCGATAGCCGGCGCGTCACCACGTTCCAGTGTCGCTCCATGAAAACGAACGCCACGACCGACTGCAGGATCACCATCGGGGCGATAATGATCAACAGCGCTCGGGCATAAAGCCCCTTCGGCAGCACGCTCTTGAAAAAACGATCGATCCTGGTGTAGCCGCCGAACAGGCGCCGCGCCGTCGTGCGCAGTCGCGTGATGCCGAGATCGAGGCTCGTCATACCAGGACCACAAGCCGGTAGCCGATCCCCCGCACGGCTTGCAGGAACAGCGGATTGGCCGGATCGTTTTCGATCTTGCGACGCAGGCGGTTGACCTGCACGTCCACCGCCCGCTCGCCGGCTGCCGCGCCGCATCCTGCGAGAGTGAGGCGCGGTACCGTTTCGCCGGGGTTTGCAGCCAGCAGCCGCAGGATGTCCTTCTCGCGGTCGGTCAGGTGAATGAGTTCGTCACCGCGGCGCAACTCGCCACGCGCAATGTGGAATACAAACGGCCCGAAGCGCACCGATTCCGCCGGCGCCGTCGGTGCGGGCTGCGCGCGCTTGAGAATACTCGCGATGCGCAACGACAATTCCCGGGCCTCGAAGGGTTTCGCCATGTAATCGTCGGCGCCGATCTCAAGGCCGCTGATCCGGTTCTCGGTCTCGGCACGCGCGGTGAGCATCAGGATCGGCACTTGCGAATTTTCGCGCACTGATTTTGCAAGTTCGAAGCCGCTTTCCCCGGGCATCATCACGTCGAGGATCAGAAGATCGAATGAAAGGCCGTCGAGCTTGGCGCGCGCCTCGTTCGCGTTTTTCGCCGTGGTGATGCGGTAGCCTTGGCGCTGAAGATAGCGCGAGAGCTGATCCCTGATGCGACGGTCGTCGTCGACTACCAGCAGGTGAGCGGCATCGTCGGGTACCGGTCCTGCCGAGATCTCCATGGGTTGGTCTCCTCCCCAAATCGACGATCGCGTCAGCTCCGGTGGCGGCGGGCGCGCTCTGCACCCTCGATCAGACCGACCACCTCGCGCCGCTGGTCCGAGTTGAGCATTGCGATCAGGAAGCGCCGTATGGCATCGCGGCCATCCACGCCCATGTCGGCAAGCGCATCGGCGATGCGCGCCGTCTGCAACGCAGCAAGTCGCAAAGCCAGCGCTTCGCCTTTGGCGGTAACGAATAACAGCCGGTGTCTGCGATCAGTGGCGCCTTCCTTCTGTTCCACGTAGCCCTCTTCAAGCAGTTGCTTGAGGACCCGGCCAAGGGACTGCTTGGTGATTCTCAGGATGTCCAGCAATTCCGCAACCTTCATCCCGGGATTGCGATTGACGAAGTGCAGGACCCGGTGATGTGCGCGTCCGAACCCGAACTTGGCCAAGATCTCATCCGCATCGCCAACGAAGTCCCGGTAGGCGAAAAACAAGAGCTCGATCAGGTCGAACGCCGGCGCGTCCCGCTGCCGGCCCTCAGACGAGACCAACGGGCTCCTGGAGGTTTTGAAACTTACGTCAGTCATGTTGACATATTTTTAGTTTTTTGTTACGTGCACAAGGTGCTATGCGAAACGATCGTGCGTGAGGATCGCGTTGCGGTGACCATTACTCGTGACTCAGTACTGCTGTCGTCAAGCTATCACCATATATCGAGACTCGGGCCTCGAAGCAAAAGCGGCTCCCCCCTCCCGACCCCCTCCCCCGCGGGGGGAGGTAGGCGAGGGGGGAGAGTCTTGAGGCCTTGCACATCCATACGGACCTTTACAAGCACGGAGAAGCGATATGGCGGTGCCGTTCGACCAAATGCCCGGGGTGATCTGGTTCGATGGGAAGCTCATCCCGAGCCCGGACGCGAAAATCCACGTCCTCACCCATGGGCTGCACTACGCAAGCACCGTGTTCGAGGGTGAACGCGCGTATGGGGGAGTGATCTTCAAAAGCAAGGAACATTCGGAGCGTCTGAAGCACTCCGCCACCGTTCTGGATTTTGAGATCCCCTACTCGGTCGGAGAGATCGACGCGGCCAAGCGGCTGATCGTGGAAAAGAACGGCAAACCCGACGCCTATGTGCGCCCGATCGCTTGGCGCGGCTCCGAGCAGCTCGGCGTGTCGGCCCAAAACAACGCCATCCACCTCGCCATCGCGGCTTGGGAATGGCCGAGTTACTTCGATCCGGCGCAGCGCTTTAAGGGGATCCGCTTGGATTTGGCAGAGTACCGTCGGCCAGATCCGCGAACCGCACCGTGCCTCGCCAAGGCCGCCGGGCTCTACATGATCTGCACCATCTCCAAACATCGGGCGGAGCGGCGAGGGTATGCGGATGCGTTGATGCTTGACTGGGAAGAGCGCGTCGCCGAATGCACCGGCGCTAATGTTTTCTTCATCCGCGACGGGACGATCCACACTCCAATCGCCGATTGCTTCCTCGCCGGGATCACGCGCGCAACCGCGATCGAGCTTGCGAAACGCCGCGGTATCGAAGTGGTCGAGCGCCGCATTCTTCCCGACGAGCTTAGCGGTTTTTCGGAATGCTTCATCACCGGCACGGCGGCGGAAATCACCGCGGTGTCCGAAATCGCGCACTGGCGCTTTACCCCCGGCGCCATCACCAAGCAGCTGATGGATGACTACACGGCCGAGGTCCAGCCGAAGGGAACCGCGGCGGCCGCGTAGGGACCGGCAGCCGCATCAGGCGGGGGCTCGGTATCCCGTTGGTGCGCTCGCAACCCCCGGCATGAAATGCCGGGGCACGTCGCATTTTGGTCGTCCTTCAATTTCGCTTCGCTCCGACCGCGGCGTGTGGCAACGCCTAGGCTTGCGCTCCTCAGATCGCCTCGACACGTTGCGGGTTAGCGACAACAGTTCCCTGCCTCGCGACTATCGCTTGGTCCGCTTGTGCTCCTCGCAACAGCCTATTTCGCTGTTGCGGCCGCCTGCGTGAACTGCGCCTGCCATTTAGCCGCCATTTCGGCGCGGGGCAATTCCTGGCCGCGCAGGAAAACCTTGTTGATGCGGCGCGTATTCGAAATGTTTTCCAGCGGGTTGGCGTCCAGCACGATGAAATCGGCATTGCGCCCGGCGGCGACCAAGCCGGTGTTGAACTTCGCGATTTCGGCGCCGTCGCGCGTTGCAGCGACGATCGCCTCGCCCGGCGTCATGCCGATCGCCACCATGCTTTCAAGGTCCATGTGGTTGAAATAGCCGATCAGAAACCGGGTCTGGCCAGTATCCGTGCCACCGACTACGCGGATGCCGGCGGCGCGCACCCGCATCGCGCTCTTGGCGTCGGACTCAAACCGGTTTTTGGCACGCGCGACCTGCTCGGGAGTCATCTTGCGCAGCGGTTCGCCCCAGTATTCTTCGATCTGCTTTCCCGAGTAGGTCGCGTGCAGCAGCGGGTCGTCCAGAAACTCCGGCCGACCTCCGCCCTTGGTGTTCATCCATTCCGTGATGAGCGACAACGTCATCCACATGTTGGGCCGGTCGTTACGGGCGACCCGATCCTTGAGGAGGCCGACCAACTCGTCGTCGGCGATCTCGCCCTCGCGCACCGGAACGTGCAGCCAGCCCTCCATGCCGCCGCGGACCATTTCCTTGGCGTCCGCCTGCTTCACATTGTGGACGGCGACCGGAACGTCGAACTTGTGGGCTTCGTCGAGAATTGCCCCATAGAGCGCCGGGGTTAGCGTCGGCTTGCGGCCGCCGCGGTCGTCTACCCAGATCTTGATGAACTCCGGCTTGATGCGGACATAGTCCCGCACGGCGGCGCGGGCCTCCTCCACGGTTGTCACCGGATAGGCGACATCGACCCGCGACGGATCGCCCTGGGCGCCCGAACCGGGCCACGCCATGCCGGTGCCTGACGTCTTGAACAGCGCCGCATTGGGGATGATTTCGTCGCGCACGCGCAGCACCACGTCGCCCCAACCGGTGCGGCCACCCTTCATGTCGGAACGATCGACGAGATCGCCGACGCCGACCACCGCGCCGACGCCATAAAAGGCGAGGCGCTGGAGATGATCGATGAGATTTTCGCGGGTGAAGGTCTCCTTCGACATGGTGCCGGCCGGGATGTTCTGAAACCCGAAATGGCCGTGGAGATCCACAATGGTTGGCATTACGGTCTTGCCGGTAAGATCGACGTGCGCGGCGCCCGCCGGCGACTGCAATTCGCCGCGACGTCCGACCTCGGTGAAACGTCCGTTCTCAACCACGAAGGCGGAATTCTCGATCGTCCCGCCGCTGCCGGTGATCAACCGCGCGCCCTCGTAAATCGTGGCGGAGGTCTGGGCATAGGTGGGTGGCGCGAGGGCCGCCGCAAGGATGATGGCCGACACAACGGTCAGCCAAGCCGATATCCGCTTCGATCGAGACATGAAGAACCTCCCGTGGCGCTATGGCGTTGCAAGTTGGAGCTCGACGGCGCGCCCCCTTCGATGGGGTTGGTGGAATCGTCATCGCGCCGGCGGAAGGCAGGGTCCGGTGGCGACTCAACCGTCCTGCGCCGATCAGCTTAATCCCGAACCACGACCAGGCGATCGTTGCCGGATTCGCCCCCCCAGGCCTCGCCCGGACGGCCGAGCATCTGGCGCACGCTCGCGCCACGTTTGTCGCTCGGGAAGGTCTCGAAGGACTCCGTTATCGGGTCGAATCGCTGGATCGCATTGGCGAGCCAGTCAGTCGCCCACACCCGGTCCTTGGCATCCACATAGACCGCATAGGTGCCGGAGCGGCTCTTCGGCATCGACCAGACTTTCCAACTCTTGGTCGCCGGATCGTAGCGGCCGATGCCGCCACCAGTCCAGAAGCTCACCCACAACATGCCTTTGGAGTCGGACCAGATGCGGCGCGGCCCTGAACCTTTGCGCGGCGGGTCGACCACGGTGACGGCGCCGCTGTCGGTGTCGATCTTGCCGATATAGTCGCCTGCGAGTGAAGCAAACCACACATCGCCGCCCGGCGTTGTGGTGATCCCGTAGCTGCCCGGACGCGGCGAATGCCACGCCTCGACCTTGCCGGTCGCCGGGTTGACGCGGCCATGTACGCCAGCCTGCCCGGTGAACCACAGGACGCCCTTCTTGTCGAACGTCGCGGTATTGAGATTGGCGTAGGCGAATTCCCGCGGTAGCGGGAACAGTTTGACCTGGCGCGTCACCGGGTCGACCCGCGCGATCGCGTTCTGTCCCCCTTCCGTGATCCACGGCGCGCCGTCCGGCCCGATGATCACGCCGTGCGGGGCGGCGCCGGGCCCGAGCGGAATTTCCTCATTCTTGCCGGTCTTGGGATCGAACCGGCCAAGGATGCCCTTCTGCTGGCCGCTGTACCATACCGTCCCGTCAGCGGCGGGCGCGACGTCGTGTGGAAAGGCGCCAGGCGGCAGCTGATAATACGTCGCTTGCGCTGCAAATGCAGAGGTCGCGAATGCCGACGCAAGCGCCGCGACAATCGGGGTCATGAATCTCATTGTCGTCTCCCTCATAGAAAGCCCTGGAAACCCGCGGTTTCATTCGCGGGAGGAAAGCGAGCTGGCGGAGTTGCCAAGCCCGCGCTAGCCACCCTTGCCTGCCTTCCCGGCTTGCGAGGGAGCAGGCGGCGGGCGGGAATGCTTCGCTTTACGCACACTCGACGTTTCCATACGACCTGGACCGCTCCAGTTCAGGCAAATTGCGCAGCATCAAGCCAAAACACCTCGCCGGTGCTCTCCTCGGTGTCGAGCCACAAAAAACTCATCTGCGGATAGGTTTCCTCCAGGACTCCCCGGTCGCGTCCGATCTCGCAAAGCAGGCCCGCATTGGCCGTGAGGTGGCGTGCCGCATTGTCGATGATCCGGCGCACGACCGCAATACCGTCGGCACCGCCGTCAAGGGCGAGCGCCGGCTCGTGACGACATTCGAGCGGCAGCGCTGCCATGCCGAGGGCGTCCACATAAGGCGGATTGCACACGATCAGATCGTAACGCGCCTCCCCGATCGGGCCAAACAGGTCCCCCTCATGGAGCGTGATTCGCTCCGTAAGGCCATGCGCGGCAACGTTGTGTGCTGCGACCGCGAGTGCGTCAGCAGAAATATCGACCGCATCGATGACGGCATTGGGAAACTGCCGGGCAGCGAGCACCGCAAGGCAGCCCGAGCCCGTGCAGAGATCGAGGACGCGCTCGAGCGCGAGCGGATCGCCAACGAGCGCAGCGCCCTCGCCGGCAAACAACTCGCCGTCGAGGATTTCGCCAAGATAGGATCGCGGCACGATTGCGCGCTCGTCCACGTAAAACGCAACGGCGCGCAGATAGGCCTTTCGCAACAGGTAAGCGGCGGGCTTGCGGGTGCGGATGCGGGCTTCGATCAGATCGAAGATTTTCTTCTGTTCATCCTGCGCCACCCGTGCGCCGGCAAACACATCGAAACGATCGGGTGGCAGATGCAGAGCCTCGCACACAATGAATGCCGCTTCTGCGACAGGGTCGGTAGTGCCATGAGCGAACACGAGCTGAGCCGCCCGAAACTGGCTCACCGCATAGCGCACATGATCGAGGATCGTCGCAAGTTCCGGCGGACGAGCCATGCGCGAGCTGGGGGCGCGGCGGCGGCTGGGTCTGGCCACGCAGTGG
>JASHYD010000474.1 GCA_030043175.1 Xanthobacteraceae bacterium
CGAGATGGTGCCGCAGTCGATCGCGCGGGAAGCCAAAGAAATGATCGCGGCGCGGGAACCTGGCTCTCGCCGCGTGACTGAACCGGCGACAAATTCTCTATGGGCGCTCAAACACATCACAACGACGACCGCAGAGCACGGTGTGCTCGCTGTCAATCTCGGCAAACCGCGCGACTCGGACGCCGACAAGCTCAATGACCGCATCGACGCCTTATTGTTGGAAGCCATAGCCACGCTGACGCGCATCGACGCTGCCGCGGCGCTCGCCAAAGCCAATATACGCCTTGAGTCGGAAATCCTCAGGACGGCACTGGTCGGCACTGCGTCCCATGAATTGCGCTCTCCGGTCGCCGCGATCCTCGGTACTGCGAGCGTCCTCGACCAGATGCTGGCGCTGCAAGGCGATGAAAAGGTGCGTTCTCTGGTGGACGGCATGCATCTTGAGGCGAAACGTCTCGAGGGCGACATTCAGAATCTTCTCGATACGGCGCGGATCACCGATACTGGCGTCAAGCCGCGTCTGTTGTGGAGCGATCCGGCCGATATCCTCGCCGCAGCGATCCGGCAGCGCTCGCATCGCCTCGCCACCCATAAGCTCAGCGTCGACATCGATCCGAAACTGCCATTGGTGAATGTTGATCCGGTGCTGCTCGAGCAGGCCGTTGGTCAGCTCATCGAGAATGCCGTGAAATACTCGTCGGTCGGCTCGGACATCGCGATCGGGGCACGGGTCGAAGGCGGCGAGGTCGAACTCGCGGTCACCGACCAGGGCGTCGGGCTGACAGAGGAGGAAGCGAGCCATCTGTTCCGGCGGGCTTACCGTGGGCGGCGCCACCTCGGCAACGTACCGGGTCTCGGCCTTGGGCTCTGGATTGCCAGGATATTCGTTGTCGCGAGTGGTGGTACGCTTTCCGCTGGCAGCCCGGGCACCGGTCTGGGAACCACGATGTCAATTCGACTTCCGGTCGTTCCTAGCGCGGCACCGGAATTGATGTCATTGAGCGATGCGCAAAGCGGCTAACACGATCCTCGTGATCGACGACGAACCGCAGATCAGGCGTTTCCTCAAGGCTGGTTTGGAGCTTTACGGCTATTCGGTTAGCGAGGCTGAGAACGGCTCGGCGGGGCTAAATGCCGTGGCCCGCAATCGCCCCGACCTGATCATTCTCGACCTTGGCCTGCCGGATATGAGCGGCCTCGACGTTCTCAATACCGTGCGATCGTGGTCGAATGTCCCGGTCATCGTGCTGTCGGTCCAGGTTGAGGAGGAGCAGAAGGTACACCTTCTGCGCAGCGGTGCGGACGACTATGTGGTCAAGCCGTTCGGCATTGCTGAACTGGCGGCGCGCTGCGAAGCGGCGCTGCGCCGCTATCACAAGTCCATTGACAAGGAGCCGGTTGTGCGAACCGGACCGCTTACCGTCGATCTGGTGTCGCGGGCGGTGACGCTCGATGGACGACACATTACATTGACGCGCAAGGAATACCGCCTGTTGCACCTCCTGGCCTCACACCTGGGTTTGGTGATGACCCATAACCACATTATCAACGAAATTTGGGGCACCTCCTCGCCCGATAACGTGCAGTATTTGCGAACTCTGGTACGAAGACTGCGCCAGAAGCTTGAGGCCGATCCGAGCCAGCCGAAGCTGCTCATATCGGAGTCGGGCGTCGGCTATCGCCTCGAGCACCGCAAGGATCGCTGATCGTCTTCTATGAGTTCGGGCAAGAACGGTTTTTGCAAATCTGCTTTTAGCAGGCCGAAGATTCGCGGATGGACATGCCGCTCGGTCAGTCGGGCCCGGGAGCTTGGGGCGTATTCCGCGAACAAGGCCTTGGCTTTTTTTGTGCGCCGCCGGGCACCGCCTCGCCCAGCCAGCCAATCCCACCGCAAGTATTCCCGCCGGCAGAATTAGCGCCGCAATCAGGATGAAGCCTTCATTCGCCTTTTTCGAGCTACGTCGCTCGCACCCACGATGCGGCGCTACTGTGAGAAATCACAGTGCTAAGCCAGTTTCCTTGCTTGTCAATTGCGCAAGAACCCGACTATTGATCTCAGTTGCGATCATTAAAAACGATATTTAAAAGATATATAATTGATCAGAGTTCAATCTTGATTTCGACGTCGCACAGAGCCAGACTCGTAGCAGCGCGACTTATATCACTAAGCTGTGCCGTTGGGCGATGGGCAAACTCGCTAACACGATCGTCGTGATCGACGACGAACCACAGATCAGGCGCTTCATCAAGGCGGGTTTGGAGCTTCACGGCTATTCGGTTCGCGTGGCTGAAAATGCGTCAATGGGGCTGGAGGCGGTCCAAAGTCGGCCCGACCTGATCATTCTCGACCTTGGCCTGCCGGATATGAGCGGCCTCGAAGTTCTCAATGCCGTGCGATCGTGGTCGAATGTCCCGGTCATCGTGCTGTCGGTCCAGGTTGAGGAGGAGCAGAAGGTACACCTTCTGCGCAGCGGTGCGGACGACTATGTGGTCAAGCCGTTCGGCATTGCTGAACTGGCGGCGCGCTGCGAGGCGGCACTGCGCCGCTGTCACAAGGCCGTTGGCAAGGACCCAGTGGTGCAGACCGGGCCGCTCAAGGTCAATTTTGTCTCTCGGGCAGTGACACTCGATGGGCGAGACATTGCATTGATGCCTCAGGAATATCGAGTGTTGCATCTGCTGGCCTCACGCCTCGGGTTGGTGATTTCGTACGAGCAGCTTATGAATGACGTTTGGGGCCACCTCTCGCCCAAGAAACTGCAGTACCTACGGATGCTGGTGCGGCAGCTGCGACAGAAGCTCGAAGTCGATCCGAGCCAACCGAAGCTGCTCATATCGGAGTCCGGCGTCGGTTACCGCTTGGAGCGTCGCAGGCCTGTCGATCGGTGATGTCCTATTTTCCGGCAGGAACAGCTTCTGTTGTTCCACCTTCAGCGCGGAGACTTGAGAGATATCGCGCGGTTAACCTGGCCCGCGAGCCTGGGACGTGCTCAGCAAGCAAGGCTTGGGCTTTGTCATGGGCCGCCGGGTAGCGATTCGGCCAACCGGCCAATCCAAGCGCGAGTATTTCAGTGGAAAGGATCACTGTCGCAATCCAGACAAAGCTTTCGTTCGCACCTTGGGCTCCACGCGACAACGTGGATTTTTTGAACAGCTGGCTCAACGTCAAATCTGCTCGGATGAGCTTAGTGGCTTCGGGATGCCACAAAATATCCGGTAGGGAGGAAAAGCCATTGAGCTCGTGATACCGCATGATGAAAAACTTGCATTTCTTCAGGAGAGCTTTCGGTAGAAATGAGAAGTCGATATTTCCGGGTGGCACAGGCGCTTGTTCATGATCGAGTGCACTCGGCATGACAATATCTTTCGGAGTCGGTGGGCACGTTGCCTGCAGTCATTATACTCCACGGCTCCGTATAAAAGCGATC
>JASHYD010000475.1 GCA_030043175.1 Xanthobacteraceae bacterium
CCCCAAATCCAACCGAAAGGCCAAGCGCGATTGCGATTTCGCACTCTACCGCGAGCGCAACCTCATCGAGCGCTTCTTCAATAAAATTAAGCACTTTCGGGCCATTGCGACCCGCTACGACAAACTTGCTCGAAATTTTCTCGCAGCCGTCCAACTGGTCTCGGCTATCATCCTTCTCAACTGAGGACAGGCCCTAGCGGGCCGGCGCACTGACGGCCAAAATAACAAAATAAAGGGCCGGCGTTTGCCGGCCCCTGTAAGTTGGCGCACAGCGCCGATAGTAGTTACCCGGCGGAACTTTCGCCGGCCCCGTCTGATTCGGACCACAGCCTCAAGTAATCAAGGCTGGCAGCAAGACCATCCAGGTCGTCCGGATCAGAATCATCAGGGTGATTGGTGTCATTGTTCATCGCTAACCCCATCCACCGTGGCTTGCGATTCACGCCCCTGCCGCTATCCAAAACAAAAAAGGGCGGCAACCCCAAGGCGCTTGCTGGGTGGTTTTCCGACATGTATCGGGCAATGACAATCATGCCCAGCAAAGAATCCCTCGCTCGCACCGCGAACGCGCCCACGATCCACCATCAGCCTTGGCCATAGGTGCTCGCGATTGAATGATGCCTTCTCGCGTTCCCATCATTAGGTCGGGGGTGTGACAAACGAAAGACTCGAGCGCTGGAACACCGATAGCCTTGCCTTTCCGGCCGAACGTGACTCCGTTCGCCACAGCGCGCTTCCGGCCTTCACCGGTGCGCTCGCGGATAAGCTCGCGCTCGAATTCAGAGATGACGTGCGCTGAGCTCGTATCCCAAAGCGGGTCGCCGAGTGACCGAAAACGACGCGCTGGCGTCCCGATCCAGCTGATAAGGTCCAGCAACTTGGGTCTCGCCCGCGGAGGAACATCCGCATCGAGGATCGGGGCGCATGCATGATGCCGTGGAACGCCGTGCAACGTTGGCGTTGCGCACAGCAAGGCCCTATGTCGAAAAGAGTTTGCGCTGGGAATCCTTTCGAGCTTCACATCCAGGACACGGAGCCCGTCCTGCACGCGGACACACCGGTTTCTAGCGTAGCGAGTTGCGGGTCTTAGAATGAGGGTGATAGGTAGCGCCTGCCGAGGCGAGGGCTATGGCCCGAGCGTTGGGCGGGCACGGCCATCGTGAATGCGTCTAGCCAGATCTGAAACGGCTCGTGCTATGCGCTGCGGCCTTGCCTGAATGTAGCGAATGACACCCGCATCGCAATGCGGATCAACCGGAGACCGCCAAGGCGCTTGGCCTCACGGTGCCAACGGCCCTGTGCTCTTGCGTCGGTTGCGGGGCACTGCCGCGTTTGCGTTCCCCGGCCAGGACGGTCATCTGAGTTCCGCGTTTATTTGTTTTGTATGCGACGCGACTGCGCTAGCATGTCGACAAGAGGGAGGGATGCTATTGCGGCGGCTGCGCCAGAAGCCCATTAATTGATTATCCGGCGATTGATCGTCGGGATCGCTTCGGTCGGATCCTTTTAAGAGAACCCTGTCTCGCAGATCATGCATTGTTGCGAGTTCGACCTGATGGGTCTCAGATCAGGCGTTCCCTCACTTGGCCTTCCTAGCGTCCTTGCCCGTGTCTTTCTCTGTGTCCTTCTCCGCGTCGTTCTTTGCGTCCTGTTCTGTGTAATGACGGCATGAATATGTAACAACCATATTGTCATCAAGATTTGTACGCTCTGCGGTTTTGACGATCCTCTCCCCCTGCACCATACAACGTATCTCGCTTCCGAACTTGGCCTCTTGCCACGGCCTTAGAACGGCATTACAGGCCCTAGAATCACCACTGCATGCCAACAAGAGCAACCACATTCCCATCTGATACCTCCAGGCTTAGACACGTCTACACTTGTACGTAGAAGCTTGCAAAAACCAGACGTTGTAGCGAGCGGAGCGCGCGGATTGTAGCCGAGGGACCGCATTCATCGCCGCGCGTGCCCGACTGAGGGCGACCTACACCGAATCGTCCTCCAGCGGGACCTCACGGACGACAACGGGAGAGTGACCTGAATAGTGGTGTGGTTCGCCGTGCAAGAGGGCGGGTTAGAGCAGACCCGCCCTAAGAAGAATGAAATTTACAGCGACCGCAGGAAGTCGAGGACGGCCTGCTTGTCGCTCACGGACAAACCGTTGAAATTCTGGATCACCTGATTGGCTTCCGACGCCGCGTATCCGTTGTTGGTCGCGACGCAAGCTAGCCCCAAAATGAGCGTGCTCGAAAGATCCGCCTCCACCAGGGTCGATGTCGCGAAATGGGCCTGGATCGCGGTCAGAAGGTCAGGAGCCCGTCCATCGTGGAGGAAGAACATCCGCTGTCCAACGCCCCAGAGCGGTGTCGTGCGGAACTCGTCGGGACCAGCGAACCCCTGGATGATGTTGTCCGCCAGGGTGGGGCCCATCTTGTGAAGCATCAGGTCCGAGTAGAGGTTGACGGGCCGGTTCTCCAGGACGGCGCTGTTCATGACCGGGGCGGTCTGCATCTGCGGCGTATGGCAGGCCGTGCAACCAATGGTGTTGAATACGGTCTTGCCACGGATGGCGCTCGCACTCGGATTGGGGGCCGGCTGCGGCGCATCCGTGAATCGCATCATCAATTGGAACATCATCCAATCGGGCAGAATCTGGAGCGGGTTATTGAACGCCTGGTTTTCGCTGCCGTCGGTGTCCGTGCGGGTGACGTCGTTCGGTTCAGGCTTGTCTGGCCCCATGCAAGCCGGGGTCTCATCGGTCGCCGTCGGGAAGAGCTCATTGGTGATGCCCATCTCCACATTGTAGGCCTCGCCGGCGAACACGGTGATGGACTTGTCCTGCGCCTTCCAGCCGAAGCGCGTAATTGTGCCGTCGTTTTCGTTGCGGTTGGGGTGTCCGGCGATGCCTAGCGCCGAACGCTGGTTCGCGCTGTTTGCGAAGCTGGTCATGATCGTGGCGTCCTGAATCGAATCGATCAGGCCCAGTCCGAACAGCTGCAGCGGAATGCGGAATGACAGATTGCCACTCTGTTGTTGGGCGGCGAAATTCGGCTGGGTGATGGAGCAGCCCGGGATCGTCGGATCGTTGTTGATGCCGGTGATCACCCACAGCTGATGGACGCTGCCATCGCGCGAGCCGTCCGCATTGTATTGGAAACGGACTTCGCGGATTGGCCCGTATTGCGTTTCGAACGAGGGTACTACGTTCTTCTTGCCGAAGCGGTTGGGCACCAGGCGAAACATCGGGTTTTCCGGCTGTTGCGGCGTGCCCTGGCCGGGGTTGGGAACGAGAAACCCGCCCGACCCTCCCATGGTCGGCTGCGAATGGCACAACAGGCATTGATCGGCATTGTGCCGAGAGCCGAGGCCATTGGAGTTGGTATGGAACTGCGGGAATAGCGGATCGAGCTCGCCGAGGCCCACCACGGGCGAACCCGACGTCACGTCTGAGCAGCTGTCGCAGGTCGACTCCAATTGGCCGGCGCGATTGATACCTTCATTGAACAAAGCCAGCTCGTTGGCCGTGATGGTGGCGCCGGTTGTCGGGTTCGGGCTGATGATCGGCGGGTGAGGGATGGCGATGCCCTGATACTCAAGGTACCCGGCAGTGTTCTGCATGCCACCGCGGACGCCGGAATCTGTCTGCGCTAAAGTCGAGCCCCCCGACACGCATAGCAGCGCGGCAGTCGCGATTGCGAAAGTACAAAGGTTTTTCATGATTACCCCCTCTCTCCTAGATAAACCATGACGCGAATTCCGGGTGCCGTTTGCCTTCGACATAGCGTCGTCGC
>JASHYD010000476.1 GCA_030043175.1 Xanthobacteraceae bacterium
CGTTAAGGTCACGCTTACCGACGGAACAGAGCTTCAGGAACAAAACGACACCGTGCGCGGCACTCCCGAGAATCCAATGAACCCAGACGAGGTCGTGGCAAAGGCCCGGGATTTGGTGACGCCAATACTAGGTGCCGAAACGTGCACCAAGCTCATTGAGAGAATATTTGCTCTTGAACGCCTGCCTGACGTTCGCGAGCTTCGCCCGCTGCTTCAACCATGAGGCATGATCTTGAAATATTGCAGACTTGTCGGGCAAGATCATGCTTGCACGGGAGCGGCTGCTTCCGCCGGCAGGCGGCAGCGTTTGCCCGTCTTTTTCGCCAGGCATTGATTCGTTCCAGCTCACGTAAACTACGGGGTGCGATCCCTCCTTGTTCGCAAATCTGGGATTGCGCAATGGGCCTATATCGCCGAGCTTCCGCCTTGCTGGATTTTTCAAGTCGCTTGGCGTTGTGACTAGGGATTGCCAACTCCTGCGAGACAGGCTGACGTGGTAGACGTGTTACGAGCCCGATTCGGAGTAAGCGGTCAAAACCGGTGGCAAATGACCACGTGAATGTGAGATTTCCCTCATCGCGTATTTAGGGACGCAACGACCGGCGCCTGCCTTGACTTGGATCAACCTTCGTTCCCCGGTCCAACGCGCCACCCGTCGAATCAAATCGGGAGCGCACGGAAATGTGTCCCGACGATCATGTACATTTTGACCTGAGGCACCGCGGCGACGACGGACGACAGCCCAGGGTTCGGCGAGCGCCCGCACGCGTCGCGACAAAAAAAGCGGTTCCGACCTCGGCTTGGATAGGGGTGGAGATCGGAGCCTGCTCGCGGTGACTTAATAGCAGGCCGTCTCTCGGATGCGATGCTTCCGGTCACGTTCTCGAAGACCTTGGCACCCACCACGTCTGGACATTGGAGCAACTGGACGCTTTAATGGATGCCAATCAGCAACCGAAGAAGCCCGACCCGTACAAAAAGCGGGCACGCCGTGACAAGGTTCAAAGAGCTAAGCCGCATAGAAGCAGCTATCGAGAACAAGGACGAGCCTGAATTGAAATGGGCCTTGTCCTACTGCAAAATGCGAATTTCCATAGCTTTCAACAAGAGACACGTGCAGGCATGGCGCAGCCGGGAGCAAGTTATTGAGAAAGCGCTACAAGAGTTGAATGAAGATTCAAATTGAGTCACTACCGTCACGCTGGTCGCCACGACTCGTCGGAACCGTCCACTTCATGGATCGCCCCGCTGCGCTGGCCTCCCAACAATCCTGACAGGAGGACGCGCAGTTGAATACTGTCGGTTGGGAACAGTGTTTGAGCCTCGCGCAAACGGGAAACGAGCAAAGGCCCGCGGCTCTCAGCACCTCCGATTGATGCCGTTCCAGTCGGATCCAGAATCGGACCACCGCCAATTCAACCATGCCATGCTGGCGCGGGCCTCATTGAGGGCAGGCAACAAGAGTTGCTAATGCGCGCCGCCCACACGCTCGCGGCACAAAGCCTCGTCCCGGGCCTTACGTCGGACGAGGCTCAATCCCTTGCAAGATGGGCCCACATATTCCAACATTAAGGTTGCCACTGGACACGACAACAATGGTCTAGCGGTCGCTTCAACTCCAACCAGTGTTCGTCTGCCACTTGCCCGCTGTCGGCGGAACCAGCTCTGCTACGAACCCTTTAATGGCAATCGCCAACACCCGACGGCGCGAAAAATACCCTGCGATGGTTCATCACAGACAGTGGCCCGATTCGAGCGAAATCCGAACGGAACACTCGATGGCGGCGTGCATGACTCCTTCGTCGTCATCATTGGACGGGCTGAGGCGGCGGGCTGCACGTCGCCCAGTCAAATTTTCGACCTGCTGACTTTAACAGGCTCAGCACCGAAACAATGTCATCAACTTCTTGCGCTCGCTCCAGCCTGCCTTTTTGATCTCGAGGCAGACAGTGAATACGCTTTCGAAATGCGTGTCACGAATCGGTATCAGCGCGGGTGCGGGCCGTAATGCGTATCGGAGGCCTGTTGCCGACCCAGGATGAAGGATCATGAGCGAGAAAATTAAAGCGATGGTGGTCGATCTCAGCCACTGGTACCCGGCCAACGACTATAACGCCGTCAAGAGCGACGGCATCGTCGGTGTTATCTACAAGGCGACGCAAGGGACTAACTACACCGATCCAACCTATGTCGATCAGCAACTCGCAGCGAAAGCAGCCGGCTTGCGGTGGGGTGCCTACCATTTCGGCAATGCGACCGATGTAGACGCGCAGGTGAAAAATTTCATGAACTTCGCCTCTCCCGGTTCGGATGAGCTGTTCTGTCTTGACTGGGAGGATGACGGCAGCAACATGATGTCCGCCGATCGGGCCAGGCAATTGATCATCCGTCGAGACCGCACTCGGCCGTCCAGGTCAATGCGTGATCTACTCGGGCAACACGGGGAAAGAATTGATCGCCGGCAGCGACGCCTTCTTTGGCAGCCGTCGATTACGGCTGGCGCAGTACAGCTTCACAACCGCAGCAGAGCTGGGCGACCTATTGGCTTTGGCAATTCACGGACGGCGAAGTCGGACCATCTCCACACGCCGTCGATGGCGTAGGTCCATGCGATATCAACTCCTATGCCGGATCGCCGAATCAACTGAGCGCGGAATGGGCATCTGGCTGATCGTGGCCGCAGCCCAGGACCATATTCTCCGCGCGATAATTGATGTCACGCATTAAAAGCCTGCTCCTCATGAGCTTTCCGCTCAGTCCCGTCCTGGGTCACAGAAACAAATAGACGTCGCCCGTTCGACTACATTCCGACAGCAGACGTGCTCAGAGCTCCAAACACGTTTTCGCGGCCCTCTTTGGTGCAGATCGTAAATTCGGCTGGCTGTGGTGGAGCTCGCTCGAAACGATCCGGCTGAGATTCTCAAGCAATTCGTAAGCTCGCCGTCCCGCTCCGCGCCTGTGAGCGGCTCGGGGCTAAAATTCCCTCGCCCGACTCGGCATGTCCGACCCCTTCGGCGCAACCATATTTTGCCGCCACCTTTCCGCGCGTTCTTCACTGCGATAGGCTCTACGGGTCGATAGGCTCAACCGGGCTTGACCGACCTCGAAAGGGACGTGAGCATGCGCGGGCAATGGCATTTCCTCTCTTTGGTAATTCTGGCGGCTGCCGCCTCGCCCTCTTGGGGACAGGAGCTAGCGGCAGCGGCGGGGCCAGCCAACAGCGACAAGGCCGCTTCGATTCCTGATTTCTCCGGTATATGGGGTCGGTATTCCTTCCCCGGCTTGGCGGCGCCCCAATCAGGTCTCGGCCCGGTCGTGAACAAATCGCGCCGCCGACAGTCTTTCGACAACAACGGCAGTCCTTTCGCGGGAGCAGCGAATGCCCCGCTTGTGAGCAATAACACTCAGCTGGTCGGCGATTAC
>JASHYD010000477.1 GCA_030043175.1 Xanthobacteraceae bacterium
AAAGAACGTATCGTGCATCTCCCGCGCCGGATGGCCCTCTGGGAAATTGAGCTTCGTGAAATTGTAATCATCGGTCTCGATGTCAGGCCCCTCGGCGACCGCGAAGCCCATGTCGGCGAAGATCGCCGTCACCTCGTCCATCACCTCGCTGACCGGATGGACGCGGCCGATATCTGCCGCAGGCTCCAAGGCCGGCAGGGTTACATCGATCGCTTCTGTCTTGAGCCTCTCGGCAAGCGCGGCGTCCTTGAGAGCCTCGCGCCGTACCGCGACCGTCTCCGTAATCCGCTCCTTCAGCCCATTGATCAACGGACCCTTTTGCTTGCGCTCATCGGGCGACATTTTGCCGAGCGTCGCCAGCAGGGCCGAGACCGAGCCCCGTTTGCCGAGCGCAGCCACGCGCGCGGCTTCGAGCGCCACTTCATCGGCGGCGCCATTGATGGCGCGCATCAGCTCGTTCTCCAGTGCCGCAATGTCGGTCATGACCGCCTCGTTTAGAAATTCGCTGCGCCTGCTTATCGCGGGCCACCTGCCCTCCCCGCAAGCAAGAGGCTAGCGGCAGGACGGCGACCGCGGCAGCACCTTTAGGCGGCGAGCGCCAGACGGGCTTGGCTTGCAGGCTCAGGCCGTCAACGCGGCCTTCGCCTTGTCGACGATGGCTTGGAACGCCGCCGGCTCCCTGATCGCGAGGTCCGAAAGCACCTTGCGATCGACCATGACGCCGGCCTTGCCAAGGCCGGCGATAAACCTGCTGTAAGTCAACCCGAACTCGCGCACGGCGGCGTTGAGCCGCTGAATCCACAACGCCCGGAAGGTGCGCTTACGCCGTTTGCGATCGCGAAACGCATATTGGTTGGCTCTGTCGACGGCTTGCTTGGCGATCCGTATGGTGTTCTTGCGTCGGCCGAAATAACCCTTGGCGGCTTTGAGGACTTTCTTGTGCTTGGCATGCGCGGTGACGCCCCGTTTGACGCGGGCCATGGCGTATCTCCTTAGAAGTCTTATGCGTAATCTCTTGACGCAGATGATGGTGGCGGCCGCAACCTCTTCCCGCCCAGCCTCATCCCGCATTCCAGGCTTGCGGGAAATGGCGGAGGCAAGGCGCGGCTGACGGCGTCAGGCGTTCGGCAGCCAGTATCTCTTGATCCGCTCACCGTCGGTTTTGAACAGCACCTTGGTGCCGCGATGCTCGCGGATCTGTTTGGTGGTCCGCTTGAGCATCCCGTGGCGCTTGCCGGATTGGGCGAAAAGCACCTTTCCGGAAGCGGTGACCTTGAAGCGCTTTTTCGCGCCCGACTTGGTCTTCAGCTTGGGCATTCGGCTCTCCTTTCCGAGGTGGGTCCCCAGACCTTGCCCGTCTTGCCTCGGGGGCACGCGCGTCCGGCCCCCTCCCGCCCTCCCCGGCAGGCGAGCCGAGAGGCGTGAGAGCGCGCCGGACGCCCGCACCCCCAGAAAGGGAAGGCAGGGTGTCAAGTCCACCGGTGCTGCTCGATGAGGCTTAAGGTTCGCAAGCGTGAGGCTCGCGGAAGCTTAAGCTGCTTGAGCGGGATGCTCCTTGTGAGCAACCTGAGCACTGCGCCGCCGCCACGGCAGCCCTTCAGCCGGGCGACGGGAGGCCGGGTTATGGCAGACGGCCCGCCAAATGGCAACTGCCGAGGCCGAAATTAGGAGCACGCTAAGCCGCCCCGCCTTTGTGGTTCGGGCGCGCCATCTTAGCGGCGACTGCCAATGGAGAGCCTATTTTGGCGCAAGCACCATGACCATCTGACGTCCCTCGAAACGGGCATCCATCTCGACCTTGGCGACTTTTTCGGTGTCGCCCTTGAGGCGATCGAGCAGCCTCACTCCGAGTTCCTGATGCGCCAATTCGCGGCCGCGGAAGCGCAGCGTCACCTTGACCTTGTCGCCTTCCTTGAAGAAGCGAATCATTGAGCGCATCTTCACGTCGTAATCATGGTCGTCGATCATCGGGCGGAATTTGACTTCCTTGATCTCGATGACCTTCTGCTTCTTGCGCGCTTCCGCCTGCTTCTTCTGCTCCTGGAACTTGTATTTGCCAAAATCAAGCAGCTTGCAGACCGGCGGCTTGGCGTTCGGAGAGATCTCGACGAGGTCGAGGCCGGCCTCCTGAGCCAACGCCAATGCCTCGGAAATCGCAACTACACCGCGGTTGGAGTCGTCCTTGTCGATCAGACGAACCTCGCGTTCGCGGATCTCATCATTGATGCGCGGACCGTCTTTTGCGACGGGCGGCGCGGCTCTCATCGGGCGACGAATGGCTATCTTCTCCTTCTACTGTTGCACATAAACGCTATCCCTCGATAGCAACCCCACAGACGGGACGTGCCGCGAGCGTGGGCACGGTCCACAGGCTTTGCTACACGGAGGTTCCTGAAGATCGGTACAAAAGGTTAACAAGTCAACGGTGTTGGAAGGTTCCGCGGATTTTTCGTGGTGGGTAGTTCCCCATCAGGCCCGAGGACGTGCGAGTTCCCCGTACAAGGCAAGCATCTGCGCCGCGCTTTGGTCACCGGCGAATTGGGCGACGGCGAGCTCGCGAGCGCGTCGCCCAGCAGCCGCGCGGACGTTCTCGGGCGCCGAAAGCAATCTGATCAGGGCTGCCGCGAGTTCCCGATCGTCTCCGCTCTTGAAGGTCAGGCCTGTCATTCGATCTTCAGGGGCGCCGGGGGGCGCCAACACGGTCTCAGGCCCGACGGCGAGGTCGGATGCGATCACCACTTGCGCCATCGCCATCGCCTCGAGGACGCGACGTTGCGAGCCTTCCAGTTGGATCGCAGGACAAACGACCGCGGTCGCGGCGCTATACGCGGCCGGCAAATCCTGCGGCGGCCCCACAATCCGAATCACGTCGGAGGTCTGCGTCGCCAGCACCAAATCCCACAATTCCCCGGCATAGCTGGAGCGGCCGGTGTCCTCGCCGACAAAAACGAAGCTGAAATTGTGCAGTCCCATTTCCTTAAGCCGCCTGGCCGCCCGCACCGCCACGTGGTGCCCCTTACGGCGCAGGATGGGTCCGATCACCACAATGGCGCGGGCGTCTGCGCCAATGTCCCAGGTGGACCGCACCGCCGAAACGCGTTGCGGCGTCATCAATGTGGGGTCGAACACTGCGAAATCGATGCGAGAGGGAACCACAACAATGCGGCCTGACGCGCCGCTATAGCGCGTCGCAATGGCCTCGGCAATCTGGTCGCTCACGGCGATCACCCGCTCGCCACGGGTCATGACCCCGTTGTAGAAGCGCTTGAAAATATTCTGTTCCCGGAATCCATTGTACCATGTGGTCACAAAAGGTACGCCGGCCATGCGCGCTGCGATGAGCGCGCTCCAGGCGGGCGCGCGGGCCAGCGCATGGACGATCACACAACGACGCTGCGCAATGATACGTTTGAGCGCGAATGCGTTGTAGACGATAGCCGGCGGGCTGCGACTCGTCATATCAAGCCGCATCGTCTCGGTGCCGCTGGCGGCGAGACTCGCTTCCAGCCGGCCGCCATTCGACACGACGACGGCACGGTGTCCGTTGGCACTGAGAATGCGGGCGAGTTCCACCGCGC
>JASHYD010000478.1 GCA_030043175.1 Xanthobacteraceae bacterium
GTCGCGCGAGGAGAACACCGCGTCAAGCGCGATCATACCAGCTTGACAATCACGGCGAAAAGCCCGCCACATTGTAGGAAATCGCGTCCCGCTATCCGGTTTTGATAGTCCTGCGACCTTGCGCCAGGGCGGTCGAAAGCGCGGCCGCGAGGCCGGCGATGATTGGGCGATGAGACGCGATAGCGGCGCGTGGCGGCGTTTCTGCCAATAGACGCTTCAAGAGATTCCAATCCGGCCACCAGCTGCGGGGGCTTCAGGCCGGCTTGAGCGTGAGCGAAATCTCGCATTGCTGCCTTGATGGGGAGGATTTCGCCGCGCTTCGATCCCAACTCACCGCCGCCTGGTCTTGCGGTGTCGAAGCCGAGGGTGGGGGCCGTAGCTCGCCCGCCCCGCGGCCTCGCGCTCGGAGACTCAGTCGAACTAATCCGAGCTCATGTTGAGCCGGGAGACATGTAGAGGCGCTTGATCGCCGAAGCGACGCAACATGTCGGATGCCATGTTGAGATCATACGCGACGCTCTCCGCGATCACGCCATGTTCTCCGAATTCGATTTCGCTGACGCCAACAAGTCCAACCCGTGGCGCCTCGCGCCAGAATTGGAGCCGTCCGGGACATGACTGCTGATTCATCGGACCGCTCAGAAAGAAGGCAACATCTTGTTGGGTAACGATGCCGCCGCTGGAGAGGCGGTCCCGCAATGTATAGAAATAACCTTGCAACGACCGCGACGGAAAGCTTCCAACAAGCGGATCGTGGAAGCGATAGCCAGGTGCAGTTGCGGCGATCACCTTGGTGAGATTTGCCTCAGCCCAGCCTTCGACGTAGCAGGCCAGCAGTGCACTCGCCCCTGCTCTTTGACCGATGACTCGATCGACCGATTTACTGGTGATGTTGGGCCAGGCGTCGACAGCTTTGAGCGGGCGCTTATGGGGTGACAACTGCAACATGGCATACCTCCACGACCAATGGTCAGGTTGGTTTCAGGCCTGGGAAGGCCCTGAAGGGGTTGTTACGTGATCAGTGGGAGACGTCGCCTCGCCGCGCATCGGGCGTGCGTCGCGGCTCACGCGTCGCTGCGCCTGCGTATCAGGCCGTTCGAATACAAGCTGTATCCCGTCGCGTGGGACTAATGGCCAGTCCGGTTTCGGGCGTGGTCGTCTGTAGTCTGCGGACAGGCTGGCCTTTATAGACGAAACGTTGCCGTGCGGCGTGGTAGGCCGTGTCTGGCCCATAGAAATTTTCACGCATCCGTGTCAGCTCCTCGGCGCGATAGCGGGCGAGCGGCTTTGCACGTTCGTCGGCGATGCGTCGTTCATGCTTGTTGCGCACCAGGGTCCAGAAGTCCTGGCGGCGAGAGAGTTGTTCGGATCGTTGTGCCAGGATCTGTCCAAAGCTCGCGGCGTCGCTCCCAAAGCAATCGTCGATAAAGCCAATCGCCTTCGCCTCGCCCGTTCCCATGGGGCGACAGCCTTCGGTTATCGCAACGGCTCGCTCGGCGCCGACGCGTCTTGGCAACGTGTAGGTCCAATATTCGGAACCATAGAGGCCCATCCCCTTATAATGCGGATTGAGCACGACTCCTTCGCGCGCATAGACGTAATCAGCCGCGAGGGCTAGCATCGCTCCGCCGGCGCCAGCGTTGCCGCATATCCCGGCAATCACCAGATGCGACATCGTGTTGAGGATTTCCAATACGAGATCGTCAATGGCGTTGATGTTGCGCCAGGATTCCAACGCTGGGTCCGTAGCTGCCTCGATCACGTTGAGATGAATGCCGTTGGAAAAGAAGTCGGTACCGCCGCGCAACTCAATTACGCGCGTCGGCTGACTACGGGCGAAAAGAAAGGCGTCGCGCAAGCGATAGCATTGGTCGGTGCTCATCGCACCATTCTGGAAATCGAAGAAGAGCCGCCCAACACCGTGCTCTTCGGTATAGCGGATTTCCTGGAAAGTGCGATGGTCGGCCGGACCGTCAATCGGCAGGGGCGACCACGGCAGGTTGGCTGCGCGTCGGCCCAGCGCCAGCGTCGCCGGCAGCTTTATCGCAGGGACAGGACAAATTTCCGTCTTGCGATCTTCGCCGGGTTCGGTGGCACGCCCGGTTTCTAGACTGACCTGCTCCTTGGCCTTCAGGTGGGTGATCCAGGCGGCCCCGTCGACCGTCGCGATGCAGACGGCGCCGTCGCGTTGGGCAACGAGTTGGCCAGGCGCGCCTTTAAGTCGCTCCTCGTAGTGCGCACCATAGAGGTAAAAGAATGAGCCGAACAAGGTGTCGAGCACGGCCGCCGCACGATCGCCTGCATTGATCCTTGCGACGATCGCATCAGTCTTGTCAGCCTTCCAATCGATCGCACGATCGGTTTGACGGATGGCGGGACGCAAAGTGCCGCGCACATCGGGGCGGGTAGAGTCGAGCGGTTCGATTTCAAACTGACCCGACTGGAATTTCTCCAGATCCTGCAGCGCGCCGCAAACAGCCGCTTCGGTGACGTCCTGACGATAAAGGCGACTCTTCGCGCCCGCAGCAGCCGGAGCGGCAAATTCGTGCGAGGCCCAGACCGGTTCCGCGTCTCTTCCGGCGTCGGCTTCCAGAGCGGGGGACATCTCTACCTCCAGATCAAATGTGTTTGAATATGCAACTGTGTCGAGGAACAAAACTCCGAGGTTCAAAGCGACGCACAAGAGACTGTAATGGCACCCCTGATAAGGAGATTGGGGGGAGCGGAAAAAGATGATTTCCAGGCCATGCCGCGAGTGGCGCTTTTGCGGGGCAGGGACCTGGCGCGCGCAGGAATTTTCTTCTCGGCCAGGGAACTTTTTGGGTGGAGCAGGCAAATTCATCAGTCGCTTCACGCCATTGCTAAACGCTCGGGTGCCGCCGCAACGAAGTTCTGGAAGCGGACCTATCCAGATGCGGCGCTTGACCCCCTACGGGCAAGCCACCTATAGCTTCCCGCGCAGCAACCCGGACCTCTCGAAGGTCGGCAAGCACTCACGCTCCGAAAAAAACACCGCCATGCCCGAACTGCCGCCGCATATGCGTCCCGACCGCTCGTTCCAGGGCCTGATCCTCGCCCTGCAGGGCTATTGGGCGGATTACGGCTGCGTCATCCTGCAGCCCTATGACATGGAAGTTGGGGCGGGGACGTTTCACCCCGCCACCACGCTGCGGGCGCTCGGGCCCCACGGCTGGAATGCCGCCTATGTGCAGCCGTCGCGCCGCCCGAAAGACGGCCGCTATGGCGAGAACCCCAACCGGCTGCAGCACTACTACCAGTTCCAGGTGATCCTCAAGCCGTCGCCGCCTGATTTGCAGGACCTTT
>JASHYD010000479.1 GCA_030043175.1 Xanthobacteraceae bacterium
AATCGCGCCCGTCTCTGCAATCGTCGTTTCTTCGCTTGCGGCACCTCAGCCGGTCAGTGCTGACGAGGTGTGCGCCGGCTGGCGTCCGGCATCCTTCGGCGATGACGACAATCCTCAGACGAGATCATTATTCGCGCCATGTCCGCGGCGCACGCGAGCCTTCGCGTAAACCGGGATCGGCATGAGTCTTGCCCGCACGGCGCCACCGGTTGGGAGGAAGCGCGTCCGACCGGGCAATGCGGCTTGCCCTGACCTGGCGAAATGCCGTTCGATTGCGTCGCTCTGACAATCGAGGCGGGCGACCACAGATGGTCCGCCGAAGGTAAGGCCGGATACGCAAACTCGGGGGGGACATGCAGACCATTCAATCCATAGTCGGCATCTTCGGACTGTTGGCCATCACGTTCGCTATCAGTGAAGACCGCCGCGCGGTATCGATTCGTCAGGCCGCCGTCGGGCTTGGCCTCACGGTGGTATTGGCGGCGCTGTTCCTCAAGATTCCGCAGCTCAAAGTCGTCTTCGCGGCAATCGGCGACGCCGTCAATGCCATCGCGGCGGCGCGCCGCGCCGGCACGAGCTTCGTGTTTGGCTATCTCGGCGGCGGACCGCTGCCGTTCGAGCTGAAAATTCCCGGCAATGAATTCGTCCTCGCGCTGCAGGTCCTGCCCATCGTGTTGGTGATGAGCGTGCTCACGACCTTGGGGTTTTGCTGGGGCATCCTGCGCTCGAACGCACGCTTAAGGTTGGCGGTGCGGTTGGGCTGTCGACCGCTGCCAACATTTTCGTCGGCATGGTCGAGGCGCCGTTGTTCATCAGACCGTATCTTGCCCGTCTCACCCGCAGTGAACTGTTCATGGTAATGACCGGCGGGATGGCGGGCATCGCCGGTACCGTGCTGGCGCTGTATGCAACCGTGCTGGGCGCCACCATCCCGGACGCGGCCGGTCACCTGGTTGTGGCGTCGGTGCTGGGTGCTCCTGCGGCGATCCTGATTAGCCTCATCATGGTTCCGGAGGTTCCAGGCCGCGCCGTCGGCGACGTCGAGAAGCTTGCACCCGTGGCCGCCAGCACCATGGATGCGATCGTACGCGGGACGACGGCCGGCCTCGAACTTCTCCTCAATATCTGCGCAATGTTGATCGTGCTGATGGCGCTCGTGCACCTCGTCAATGCCGCGCTCAGCCCCTTGCCGGACGTCGCCGGGGCCCCGGTGACGCTTGAGCGCGGGCTCGGCATCGCCATGGCGCCCGTTTGCTGGCTGATGGGCATTCCGTGGGGCGAAGCCGCGACGGCCGGCGCCTTGATGGGCATGAAGACCGTCCTCAACGAGTTCGTCGCCTACCTCAAGTTGGCGGCGTTGCCGGCGGATGCGCTGAGCGAGCGCTCGCGCCTGATCATGGTTTATGGGCTGTGCGGCTTCGCAAATTTCGGCAGCCTCGGCATCATGATCGGCGGCCTGGCCACGATGGCGCCGGAGCGCCGCGATGACGTCGTATCGCTCGGATTCAAGTCCATCGTGTCCGGCACCCCTGTCCACATGCTTGATGGGCGCCATCGTGGGCGCGCTGACGTGACGCCGCGCCAACGCAAGCGCCGCCACGTCAGGGGCTAAGGCTCAGTGCAGCCGGAACACGCCGTCCACCGCCCGGATCTCCGCGGGCTTGATCAGCTTGGAATGGGCGACCGTCACAGAATGCAGCATGCCCTCAAGGGAGCTCTCCCAGAACCTCAGGAATCGCTGCAGCTCCGGGAAGTTGGGACAAACATCATAGGCTTGCCACACGTAGGCCTGGAGCAGCCAGGGGTGGTCGGGGCGCCGATACAGGATGTTGGCAGTCGTCAGGCCGTAGCCGGCCATCTGCTTGCGAAAGTCCTCTGAAGCCATAGATGCCATGGGCACTCTCCGTTCCTAACTGCCCTGAATTGTGTGTTTCGGGCGCGCGTCTTGCAAGCGGAACGGGCGAGCAAATCTAGTAAAATCAACGTGTTAGCAGCATCGATCCGAGTCTGCTGATAACCGGTTCGGGATCCGCCCGGGTATCTGTTAGCAATCCCCCTCATCGAGTGCTAATTTTTTGCTCCAACCCTCTTGTGCGCCAATGCATCGAGTCATAAATCGCGCGTGGAGGGCGCGGGAAGCGTGCGACCGTGTCCATCGTCTCTAAAAACCACTCACCTTCAATCGCTTAGGAGGACAGCATGAAATTTCGTCCGCTTCACGACCGCGTTGTCGTCAAGCGCATCGATGCCGAGGAGAAGAGCGCCGGCGGCATCATCATTCCGGACACGGCCAAGGAAAAGCCTTCCCAGGGAGAAGTGATCGCCGTGGGGCCGGGCGGACGTGACGAGTCGGGCAAGCTGGTTCCGTTGGATGTGCAGGCCGGGAACCGCGTGCTGTTCGGCAAGTGGTCGGGCACCGAGGTCAAGATCGATGGCGTCGAGTACCTCATCATGAAGGAAAGCGACATCATGGGGGTGCTCGAGGAAGCCGCGAGCAAGAAGAAAGCCGCCTGACGCTGTCAGGCAAACAGACAATTTCTCCCATCACCTGAACGGATAGCGGCCGGGACGCAGAGAACGGGATTTTCGCCCGGAAGCTGCGCCGCAGGTGCGTCCTCAGATGCGGGAGAACATGTTCAGGAGCAAGGACACATGGCTGCCAAAGAAGTAAAATTTGCCGTTGACGCTCGCGAGAAGATGCTGCGCGGCGTCGATATTCTCTCCAATGCCGTAAGAGTGACGCTCGGCCCCAAGGGCCGCAACGTTGTGCTGGACAAGTCGTTCGGTGCCCCGCGCATCACCAAGGACGGCGTTACGGTCGCCAAGGAAATCGAGCTTGAGGACAAGTTCGAGAACATGGGCGCCCAGATGGTGCGCGAAGTCGCGAGCAAGACCTCCGACCTCGCTGGCGACGGCACAACCACGGCTACGGTACTGGCCCACGCAATCGTAAAGGAAGGTTCGAAGGCGGTAGCGGCCGGGATGAATCCGATGGACCTCAAGCGGGGCATTGACCTCGCCGTCGAGGCGGTCGTGAAGGACTTGGAGACCAACTCCAAGAAAGTCACCTCGAACGATGAGATTGCCCAGGTCGGCACCATCTCGGCAAACGGCGACGCCGAAATTGGCCGCTTCCTCGCCGAGGCGATGAAGAAGGTCGGCAACGAAGGCGTCATTACGGTCGAAGAGGCGAAGTCGCTGGAGACCGAACTCGACGTGGTCGAAGGCATGCAGTTTGACCGCGGCTACATCTCGCCCTATTTCGTGACCAACGCCGACAAGATGCGCGTCGAGATGGAAGACGCCTACATCTTGATCAACGAGAAGAAGCTGTCCGGCCTCCAGGAGCTGCTGCCGCTGCTTGAAGCGGTGGTCCAGACCGGTAAGCCTCTCGTCATCGTCGCGGAAGACGTCGAGGGCGAGGCGCTTGCCACGCTGGTGGTCAACAAGCTGCGCGGCGGCCTCAAAGTTGCGGCCGTCAAGGCCCCGGGCTTCGGCGATCGCCGCAAAGCGATGTTGCAGGACATTGCGGTGCTGACTGGCGGCCAGGCGATCTCGGAAGATCTCGGCATCAAGCTGGAAAATGTCACGCTCGCCATGTTGGGGCGCGCCAAGAAGGTGATGGTCGAGAAGGAGAACACCACGATCGTCAACGGCGCCGGCAAGAAGGCCGACATCGAGGCCCGCATTGCCCAGATCAAGGCGCAGATCGAGGAGACCACGTCCGACTATGATCGCGAGAAACTGCAAGAGCGTCTCGCCAAGCTCGCGGGCGGGGTTGCCGTCATCCGCGTCGGCGGCGCTACCGAGGTCGAGGTGAAGGAGCGCAAGGATCGCGTTGACGACGCGATGCACGCAACCCGCGCCGCGGTTGAGGAAGGCATCCTGCCGGGCGGCGGCGTCGCCCTGCTGCGCTCGATCAAAGCGATCGAGAGGATTCGAACCGCCAATGACGATCAGAAGCATGGCGTCGAGATCGTCCGCAAGGCGCTGTCATCGCCGGCGCGTCAGATCGCCATCAATTCGGGCGAGGACGGCTCCGTCGTGGTCGGCAAGATCCTCGACAAGGAGCAGTACAATTACGGCTTCGATGCTCAGAGCAGCGAGTACGGCAACCTCATGACCAAGGGCATCATCGATCCCACCAAGGTGGTGCGCTGCGCCCTGCAGGATGCGGCCTCGATCGCCGGCCTCCTCATCACCACTGAGGCAATGGTGGCCGAAGTGCCGAAGAAGCAGGCTCCCGCGCCGGCGATGCCGCCGGGCGGAATGGACTACTGATCCGCACACGATCGCCGCGAATCGAAGGCCCGGGCGCAAGCCCGGGCCTTCTGTGTGTGGCGGGCACGCGGCGCATTGGTCTAGCCGCGCGCAGACGCACGAGCCGGGTGAGCAGTGCGTCGACAGCGTGCGGTCATCTGGCTGGAAAGCTCCGCATCTGCATGGGGGCCGCTCGCGTGGCGTTGCGCTTGAATTGCCGATGGCCGCGATCTACGC
>JASHYD010000480.1 GCA_030043175.1 Xanthobacteraceae bacterium
GGCCGCAAGCAGTCCGTGCCAGTCGAACAGGTGCGCAAGATGCATGGTGAGGGCAAAGGGCAGGCAGAGATTGCTGCTGCTACTTTGGGCGTATCGAGGATGAGTGTTGTGTAGGGCGTTGAGGGAGGGGGCTTGATTACGATCCAAAACATGAATACAAAACTCGAAAGGCTGGCTCCGATTTCTCTCACAAATACAGTCAGTTAGGTGTTGGCCGGTAAATCGTAGAGATTTGATCTCCCACCAGCCTGGAAGCGCTCAAAGCTCGCCTTCAATCCAGCCGTCTCCCGGCCTCGCGGATTACCTTGGTCCATAAGTCGGCTGATACCTTGGGAAGCATGAATTATCCTTTGAAAACAAGAGCAGCGCCAGTAGGCGCCGGCTCCTGGGAAGCGGTGGGGAGCTGCCAGCTTATTTAACCGCATCCGCGCCGCACCCTCCGAATCGCCTCCGGCGCGACGATTTTTGGTCGGGCGCTCCCGATCGGCACTGCGTCGGTGCTATCCGCGCGCCCCGCTGTCTCGCTCCAATCCCCGTATCGAGCATCGGTGGGTCGTCGTGACACTGCTGCGGAAAAACCGTCGACAGGAGTCGCCGTCACACGCTTTCGGCGCTGTTCGGGTGCGGGGGGCGACCGACGCGAATTGGCGAGCTCGGGGCAATCGCAAGGCTGTCGTTCCGAGCGACCTTTTCCACATTGGAGGCACCAGCGCCTTGCGTCCGGCCGACGCCGCGTAACAATGCCGGCATGGACAATTCCCGCCGTATCGCCTTCTCAACCAAGCAGCTTATCTCGAGTGACAGCCGCGCGATAATGCGCGTTACGAATTTCCGGCAGACCGAGCGCCCCGCGTCGCACGGCCGCCGCAATCCTTGGCGCGTCGTCTTCCGAGTCTGCCTAGCAATCGCGGCGCCCTTTATCTTGGTCGGGATATTCATGGCGAGTGCGGTGTCCGGCTGGCCGGCAATGCTGGCCGCGATCGGCATCCTCGTGGGCCTTTGCCTGTGGCGAGAACGCCAATTGCCGGAGCGCGCACCTCGCGAAGCCATCGATTTCCGATGCGCTACTCGCCAACGGCCTCGTCTGGGCTATCCTGCTCCCCGTGCTCCTCGGCGGGTTGCTCGGGCTGACGTGGGTATTCGAAACTTTCGGTGCCGCCTGCCTCTTTGTTTGCGTCAGCGCCATAATTCTGTTCTGCATTTGGCTGGAGCACCGAGCGCCGGTGTACATGGGCGGAGACTGGCCCTCCGATGGATTCATCGGGCACAGCTCCCAATCATTGCCGCCATCAGGCACACCGCAGATCGGTCGGGCGAACACGGTTCTCACGCCGCGCCGTCTGGGGCCTGTCGCGCGACGATAGAGGCCGGGTGAAAGCCGGAACACCCTGGCCCGCGACGGCGGTCATTTCTGACCCCGCCGGTAGGGTAGAGCGCGTCAAATTCATGCCTCGCAGGCGCAACGGGACCGACGTAAATTCAGGCGATGACAGACAGAGAAACTCGGTCAAATCAGTTTCGTGAAAACGATTTCAGTCATTTTCCATCGAGACGGCTGAGTGTTTCACTCGCCGATTATTGAGTCTACCATCCAATAAATATTCGCCAGTACAGTCATCACTCCGGGCCGCAACCGGCCTCAACTCCTTGAATCCGGCTCATAAATCTCTTCCGTGACCAAAGTCGAAGAAACCCTGCCGCGCGGGCGGCAGGGTGACTTCTCGAATATGCGATCTCGTTACGCGGGCTCCCATGTGGACTTGGCCTTGTCGAACTTGTAGCCGCGCGCGTTCTTGAGCGCATCTTTTGTGGTATCCACGGACAGGTACCATTTGCCGTCCTTTTGAGTAGCGTGAATCGCGTCGAAAGGAACGGCCACGTCCTTTTCACCGACTCCGAGGAAGCCGCCGACCGCAATCATGAAAGCACCGACTTTGCCATCCTTGTTGAGAAGAACGTCGCTGATTTCCCCAATCTTGGCATCAGAAGAATCATAGACGTTCTGCTTGTAGTAATTGCTGACCGTCGTCACATCCTTCGGAAGCGAGGTCAGAACTTGCGTTGTCGCCGGCACCTGCGTTGTCGCCGGCACCTGCGTCGTCGCCGGGGTACCGGCACCGGTGGTCTCTTGTTGCGCAAGAGCTGTGCCGGTTACGATCGCCGCGAACGCGGCAGCGATAGCGAGTTTGTTCAACATAATGTACTCCCTATATATCGTGAAGAAACCTGCTGCGTCGCAAACAACACATTGACGGCAGCTTTGTTCCGTCACGCCGCGTTAGCCCCCAAAGTCCCCCGCTCATAAGTTTGTGAGACCGTTGCTCGCTGGCGACCAAGGAGGCCTGCGCTTGCGCTCAAAATGTCGAACCGGTGCGGTACAGTATAATGGTTTTTTCTAAAATAATTGACGGTGCTACCCTTAGCCCATCATGACATCGATACCTGCGCGAATAACTTCTGTTTATGCCATTTAGAGCGGCTTTCGCTCGTTTAGAATCGGACAAACGGAGGGATTCCCAGTGACTT
>JASHYD010000481.1 GCA_030043175.1 Xanthobacteraceae bacterium
GGGACTTCCACGCAGCCGATATCGATGATTTTGCCCGAACCTATCCGTTTGCCTACGCCGCCGAAGACAGGTCCGACCTCGCTCGCTTCATCGCGCCGCTGTCTCGCCATCGCGAGCTCGATCGCTGGGCCGCTAAGTTCCTCCGCCAGGACGGATCGGCTGACACTCGCGAGCTTCTCGTCGACTTGACGCGGACCATCAACCAGAACTTCAAGCACGTGGCGCGGCACGAGAAGGGAACCCAGGATCCGATAAAGACCCTGAAGCTCGGGAGCGGGAGTTGTCGCGACCTCGCGGTGCTCATGATCGGGGCACTGCGCTCGCTTGGAATCGCCGCGCGGTTCGTTTCCGGCTATCTAAATCTTGACGATGACGACCGCGTCACCGGCGGCAACACCCATGCCTGGGTCCAGGTCTACGTTCCCGGCCCGGGCTGGGTCGACTTTGATCCGTCGAGTGGCATGGTTGGGAATCGAAATCTCGTGCGCGTCGCGGTCGTGCGCAAGCCGCGTGAGGCGATCCCGTTGCAAGGCACGTGGATTGGGACCGCATCGGACCATCTCGCCATGAACGTCGCCGTGAAGGTCATCACGGTGGCGGATGGCGGCGCTAGACCTGGTCCAGGTTGACATGGCACGGGACGCCGGCCTGCA
This sequence comes from Xanthobacteraceae bacterium, assembly GCA_030043175.1. The sequence continues at coordinate 654 of JASHYD010000481.1, forward strand.
TGACTGCTGCGGCTTTGGATCGGTTGCCTGTGACGTGGAACGGAACTCTTTGGCGGTCTCATTCTTAGCGGACGTCCGACAAGGCGCTTCCCCACCAGGCCGAGGAACTTTGTATGAAGATTCATGCGGGCTACGAAATTTCCTACGACTGCCCGCAGCCGACGCCGATGATCCTGACGCTGAGCGTCCATCCGTCACGCATTCCTGATCTGCTGACCGTGGATCGCATGCGGTTCGATCCGGCCATCCCGGCCAACACTTATCACGACAGTTTCGGCAATTTCTGCCACGTGATCCGTGCCCCCGCGGGTCGGCTCACGATATCTGCCGACTTCCTGGTGCGCGACAAGGGCGAGCCCGACGAAATTGCCTCGCTGGCGGCGCAGCATGCGCTAGAAGACCTGCCGGTGGCGGCCCTGATCTATCTGCTCAGCAGCCGCTACTGCGAAACCGATCGCCTCTCGAATACGGCGTGGTCCCTGTTCGGACGGGTTCCGAAGGGTTGGCCGCTGGTGAATGCGATCTGCGGTTACGTCCACGATCGCATCATTTTCGGCTACGCCCACGCCAGCTCGACCAAGACGGCGTGGGATGTTCATAACGAGCGACGCGGCGTGTGCCGAGACTTCGCTCACCTCGCGGTCACGCTCTGCCGCTGCATGAACATTCCAGCGCGCTACTGCACCGGCTACCTCGGCGATATCGGCGTGCCGCTCAGCGATGCTCCGATGGATTTCAGCGCTTGGTTCGAAGCCTATCTCGGCGGCCGCTGGTACGCATTCGACGCCCGCCACAACAAGCCGCGCATCGGCCGCATCTTGATGGCACGCGGGCGCGACGCCACCGACGTCGCGATCGTGACCTCGTTCGGCCTGTGCACGCTCGCGAGCTTCAAGGTGATCACCAACGAGGTCACGTCGGCTGCTCCTACCAGTCCGTGAGCTGCTCGGGCACTTTAATGTCGGGTTGTGGCCCATAGGAGAAGAGTCCTGCCCACGCCCGACTTGGTCCCGGTTACTGAGGTGCTCCGGCCATCGGGGAGGGAGGCCACCGACGTGGTCGGGGCTCCCGCTTATGACCCAATCCGGCCGGCGAGCCGGTGGACGCATTTAAACGCGAATAGAATCCGAAGGATGTCGCGACGCACAAATTATGTGCGCCGCAACAAAAATTTGTTGACACTCTCCTAAATCGGGCGGGGAATGGCCGGAGTGAAATCGGGACGCCTCGTAATTGAAAGAGTTCGATGCCGTCGAGCGACGTAGCCCCGTCGAGCCTGCCAACTTTCCTCCTCCCTTGCACGCATTGCGGACGCCAAATGGTGATCACGGCTATCACGCGCACGCGGATCGCCAACGGCGTAGAATCAAATGATCTAAAGGACGTCACCCATGCCTGTGTACGGTGCGGCACGATGCTGACCCGCACTGTACGGCCGATCTCCGGCGACGCCGATGTCATCGCGCGCCGGGACTGATTTCCGCGCCTCGGTATCCCGAAGCGCCTATGAATTTCGCCTTGGGCGCTCGTACGCCACGAATCATGGCGAGCTGTTGAACACCGCCATTTTGAGAGAAAAAATCGCTCGCTTCCTGCGCAAGCGCACGGTGGCGAGGACGCAACGGGAAGATCGTCAGTTCAATTCTAAGCGAATAGACCTTTTGCGTCGCAGACGCCGTCGCTCGTGGGGATCGCAACGTAGTCACGAAGCGTCCTGATCAGAAGTTTGACGAACGTTACCGCATCTTCCGTCTCGTCAGCGATGAGCTTAGAAGCCCAGTGGCGACCGACGCGATCATAGTGCCGAATTAAATCTGATTACCTGCCGGCCCGTCAGGTCGGTGTGGCGTATATTTGCTACAACCGGAACAGAAGCTCGGCCTTCTTGGCGGCGAACTCCTCAGGCGACAGGATGCCTTTTTGCTGCAAGTCGGCCAGGCGCTCGATCTTGACAAAAATGTCGGATTCTTGGGTAGCCTCGGCACGGTACGGTTCGGGGGGCTGCGCGGGAGCCGGCGCCACATACGGTTCCGGCACGTTGCTGGGCACGCCATCCACCGAGACGACGGGCAAGTGTACGACGCTCACGGTGCCCTACTGGCTGGTGAAGGTGAGCGAGCCCCCGCTCCCTTGCTGCTGAGACACGCCGCTGATCTGGTGATCGAGCGTGTCGTAGACGGTCACGTGTCCGTTCAGCTCGACGGCTAGTCGATGCGCATGGTTGAAATAGCCATAACGAACCTGGTTCTGCGCGCCGGTCCCGTTCGGGAACACAGTTCCGGTGGCCACCATTGGCCCGAAGCACGACCGGGTGCCTCGGGGACGAATAGGCTGATCAAACCACGGCCCATGGCGTCGTAGCCGCCCTGTTGCTGCTGCTGACCGCCCGCCTGTCCCTGCGACTGGAAGCTCGCGGGGAACGGCACGAAGGGTTGCTGGGGCAGGAGTTGCGACAGCTCGGAACAGAGGCCGTCTACCTTCGACTTGAGGCTATGATTGAACATGTCGCCGACCATGGTCATGCCACCCAGCATCCATTGGCCGCCGCCCCCTAGCTCCCGGTGGTTAAACTGCGCCATCGTGCCGTTGCTGTTCACCAGGGCCTCCAGCAACGTCATAACCGCGTCAGTGCTGACTCCGTAGCGTTGAGCCAGTTCGTCGATTTTCCGCTGGCCTTGGTCGGTCAGTCGTTGCAAAGGAGTTGCTCCTGGGGTGTGGGGGACATGTGGTTAGCCGGAACAATTCAGCGTGGAGAGGAAATTCCGGGAGAGAGCCGGCATATTCATCGGAAGCCCGCGCCCCGCGCATCATGGCCGTCATCACGGCTTCGAACTGCAGTTCGCCACGAACGTTCTCGGGCCGTTTCTCCTCACGGGCTTGCTCATGCCGCTAATCCTGCGGGCGTCGGCGCCCCGCATAGTGACAGTTTCGTCTCTTGCCCACACGAAAGGTGGACCCGTGCCGGTGAGGCGGCCTCCCCAAAACCCCGACAATCTCTCGCGGTTTGCCGCGCCCCGTGAGTCCCGGAATTGGCCCGACCCTGCCGACACGGGCGGTGCAGCTTTCATGTGCAGCCAGCTGGTGAAGCCGTTTGCCGATTCTGCCTACCGAGTGATGCAGGAACGCTAAATGACGTCCGAGGGTTGACGCTTGTCCGCTCCAGGCGAGAGGCCAGACGTCGAATGACAGATCAGTGCTCACCGTAGGTGCAAGAGCTTGGAAACATCCGGCCGATCTGCCCTATACTGCTGCCTCATGCCTTCGGTTCTTGACCTCATCGGCGACACTCCGCTCGTCGAGGTGACGCAGCTTGGCGCAGCGCCGTGCCGGCTGTTCCTCAAGCTCGAGAGCGCCAATCCGTCCGGATCGATCAAAGACCGTCCCGCCCGCGCCATGATCCAGGCAGCCGAGACCGATGGGCGGCTCAAGCCAGGCGGTACCATCGTCGAGGCGACCGCGGGCAATACCGGCCTCGGGCTTGCGCTCGTCGGTGGCCGCAAGGGCTATCGCACCGTGCTGGTCGTGCCGGACAAGATGGCGCGGGAGAAGATCCTCCACGCCCGCGCGATGGGAGCCGAGGTGGTGCTCACCCGTTCCGACGTGGGCAAAGGCCATCCCGACTATTACCAAGACCTCGCCGAGACGATCGCCCGACAAACGCCCGGCGCAATCTACGTCAACCAGTTCGCCAACCCGGCCAATCCGCGTGCGCATGAGACGGGGACCGGGCCGGAGTTGGTCGCGCAGATGGAAGGCGACATCGACGCCGTTGTGGTCGGAGTCGGCTCCGGCGGTACGCTGACTGGCGTCGGCCGCTGCATGAAGTCCCTTTCGCCCAAGACCGAGATCATTCTGGCCGATCCGGCAGGCTCCGTGCTCGCGCCTTATGTCGAGACCGGGCGACTGATCGAAGCGGGAAGTTGGGCAGTCGAAGGCATCGGCGAAGACTTCGTGCCGCCAAACGCCGACCTCTCGCTGGTCGCCCAGGCCTACTCGGTCGCGGATCCTGACAGTTTCGAGGCTTCCCGTGAGCTCTTGCGCCAGGAGGGTATCCTCGCCGGCTCATCGTCCGGCACGTTGCTTGCGGCGGCGCTGCGCTATTGCAGGGCGCAGGATCGGCCGAAACGGGTGGTCAGCTTCGTATGCGATTCCGGCGCCAAATACCTCTCCAAAGTGTTCAATCCGACCTTCATTGCCCAAGAGGGTTGGGATCACCGTGAGCTGCACGGGACCGTACGCGATGTGGTGGTGTCGAACTATCTGGAAGGCTCGGCCGTGGTGCTACACCCAAGCGATACGCTGCGTACCGCCTTCGCCCGCATGCGCACGGCCGACGTCTCGCAACTGCCGGTCGTTGAAGGCGAGCGCATCGTCGGGCTGGTGGATGAAAGCGATATGCTGGCATCTTTCATGACGGACGGCGTCGGGACAGCTCACGCCTTCGCCCGCCCGGTCAAAGATGTGATGACGACGCGGCTCGAAACCATCTCGGCCGACGCGCCGGTGCGTGATCTCGTGCCCCTATTCCGGCGCGACCTCGTCGCCATCGTGATGGACGGATCCCGCTTCCTTGGCCTTGCCACCCGCATCGACTTAATCAACTACTTCCGGATCGCGCCCCGATGACTCGTTCAAATCGGCTTGACTTCGCTACCCGCTGTGTCCACGCCGGCCAGGCGCCTGACCCAACTACCGGGGCGGTAATGATGCCGATCTACGCCACGTCGACTTTCGTGCAGGAGAGCCCGGGCGTGCACAAAGGCTACGACTACGCCCGCACTAAGAACCCGACCCGCATGGCCTTCGAACGCTGCATCGCCGACCTCGAAAGCGGCACCGCTGCCTTTGCTTTCGCGTCCGGGCTCGCCGCGATCGCAGCCGTGCTCGAATGCCTTGATCACGGCGCGCACATCGTAGCGGTCGACGACCTGTATGGCGGCACGCGCCGGCTGTTCGATCGGGTGCGCAAGCGCTCGTCCGGCCTGCAGACGAGCTACGTCGACCTCTCGGACGCGGCCGCGCTGGAAACCGTCATCCGTCCCGACACGCACCTCATCTGGGTCGAGACGCCGACCAATCCGCTGCTCAAGCTCGCGGACCTCGCAGGCGTAGCGTCCATCGGGCGCTCGCGTGGCATCTGGACCGTGGCGGACAACACATTCGCAAGCCCGTGGATCCAGCGTCCGCTCGAGCATGGCTTTGATCTCGTAGTCCATTCGACCACCAAATATCTCAATGGCCATTCCGACATGGTGGGGGGCGTTGCCGTCGTGGGCGATGATGCCGAGCTACGCGAACGGCTGGCGTTTCTGCAGAATGCGGTCGGGGCCATCCAGGGGCCATTCGACTCGTTCCTGGCACTTCGCGGCCTCAAGACGCTCGCCCTGCGCATGGAGCGGCACTCGAGTTCGGCGCTCAAGATTGCGGGTCGGCTCGAATCCCATCCAAAGGTGCGGCGTGTGTTCTATCCCGGCCTGCAAAGCCATTCGCAGCACGCGCTCGCCCGAGCGCAAATGCGCGCGTTCGGCGGCATGATCTCGATCGAGCTTGAAGGTACGCTCGACAGCACCAGACGCTTCCTCGAGCGCTGCCGGCTGTTCGCGCTGGCCGAGAGCCTGGGCGGAGTGGAAAGTCTGATCGAGCATCCGGCACTGATGACGCATGGCACGGTTCCGTCCGATGTGCGGGCGCAATTGGGCATCGGCGACACCCTGGTGCGGCTCTCGGTCGGAATCGAGGACGCAGACGACTTGATTGCCGACCTGGAGCAGGCGCTCGCCGCGATCTAACGAATGGCGCGCGCAAGTCCGGTTTTGGCCGTGGCCCTTCCGCGCCAAAAGGCGGAGACCATGTGAGAACGTGCGGCTGCACCACCAGCATTCAAAAACCCAATCACCGGCAGCGCCCGTTGCTGCGCGAGCGCACACCGCGCTTCGCCCTTCAAACCTGTCTGCCTGGCGCCACACGTCCAGGAACACTTCACTGATCAAATCCTCGGCAACTGTCTGGTTACCGACGAGGCGAAGCACAAACCGATAAACGCGCACCTGATGGCGAGCGAACAGAACCTGCATCGCGAGCCGGTCGCCTTGGGCGACCCTGCCGATCAGGACTTCGTCTGAGGCAGAAAGATCCGCGCTCAACGATCAACTCGTGACGTCGGTCGGGGTGAGGATGACTTCGGTTCAAAAGTTTGGATTATCCCCGCATAAACAACGCCAACGTGTGCCCTGCACGTTGGCTGCCGCCCTCTGTGAACAGGCGCGGGCGGACCTCGATGAAGTGATCAAGGTTGCTCTCGCGCCACCCCGTTTGGTCAAAAAACTCATCTGACCGCTCCTCGGCCAAACGAACGATCAGTTGCTCGAGCTTGCGCGTGACCCGCGGCCGACCTGGGCCGCGACGAGCTTTCGAGCCATCGAACTTGTGGGCGACCAGCTTGCGATACCAGGCCAGGATGGCGTCGGGCTTAGCCACAGTTGCGACCTCGGCGAGAGCCGGGCGGCCGAGCCGATGCCCGATTTCACCAAGCGTGGAGCGCTCGCCGTCCGAGAGCTTCAAGCGTCCATTCAACTGGGCTTTCAGAACGCGGTTCTCGGCGGTCAAATATTCATTCCGCGCCAGCA
>JASHYD010000482.1 GCA_030043175.1 Xanthobacteraceae bacterium
GTGATGTCGAGCTCGTTCACCAACCAGACGCTTGCCCAGATCGAGCTGTGGACCAATCCGGGCAAATACGAAAAGAAGGTCTATACGCTGCCCAAGCAGCTCGACGAAAAGGTCGCGCGGCTGCATCTCGACAAGGTCGGCGCCAAGCTCACCCGCCTCAACCAGAAGCAGTCGAACTATATCGGCATACCGGTGGAGGGGCCCTACAAATCCGATCACTACCGCTACTGACCGAACGCGCAATCTACTGCGGCGGTATGGCGACAATGGCGTAGCGGGTCGACGGCCCGGGAATTCCGAGAAAACTGCGCGATATGTCTACTTCGACGCGCCTGCCGTGCGGGGCCGCGGCGGCGCGCCTGTTCAACGCCTCTATGCAGCGGGTTTCGCTGACCGGACAATAGATCAGCAGGCCCTCCCGGGCGATCCGCCGCTCGTCGGTCCACGGCGTCAATGCGGGGGTGACGATTTCAAAAGTGGATGGACGATCAGAAAAATAAAAGACTGACCCGTTAAGCACATTGTCGTAGCTGCCGACGAGTCGCAGCGGCTGGTCGGTGGTGTCGCGCCAGACCTTACCGGCGGCGTCAGCGATCAAACTATATTGTGCGCCATAGTTTGGGATTTGTTTGAAATGCGTCACCACCGCCACGACCGGCGCGGCCAGGACGGCAAGTACGGGAAACGACACCGCAATTGCGAGAATGCGGACTGCTGCGACGCGAGGAATTACGATCCGGGGCGATGACAACAGCACAACCGGCAGCAGTGTCATGCCCCCGATGGCCCAAAGCGAAACGACTTTCTCGGCGGTGACAACGGCCATGAGCGCCGGCAGCACCAGCGGCAGAAAGAAGATAATGACCGCGAGCCGCCGGCGCGGATCGCCGGGCCACAGCATATCGGCAATATCGGCAGGCCCTGGTCTGGCAGCGATGCCGGCCAGCAAGATCGGAACGATGGCATAGCCAAGTGCGCCGGCCACATATCCAAGACCGGAGACGAACGCCTCGAGAACCGTTCCGGGGTGCGATTCAAGCGCATAGCCAAATGTCCCAAAATCGTGGCGGTAAAGCCACACGAGATGGGGCGCCAGGGTGACAACACCTGCCGCGACAGTGACGAAAGGCGCGGCGGTCGCAAAATAGAACTTGCGGCGGGGATCGCTGACCGCGCCGATCGCCAGCGCTGCAAGCAGGACCACGGACCAGTATTTCGTCAGCATGGCGCCAGCGGCTGCGACGCCCGCCAGCACCGCCACCCCCACCCGACCTGCAAGCGAGGGACGGTACATTGATTTGCCGTCGCCCGCTTGCGATGGAGGTGTCTCAAAGGACTGCAGAAAAAGCCATGTGGTGAGCGCCCACCACGGCATCATGGCGGAGTTGGCATTGAACTTGAGCGCATGAAAATTGAAGAACGGAACGAAAGTGAGAAAGGCGAGCCCGACGGCGCTTTTCGCGCCATCGAGATACCGCGTCGAGACCATGAAGGCGATCCACAGGGCAACGGTCGCGTTGGCGACCGCAAACAGGTCATAGGCCCACGTGGTGAGGGGAAAACCCGAAAACCAGGCGCCGACCAGCCACGCCGGCAACGGCGGATGCTTGGGGGTCCCGAACGTAACTTCGCGTGACCACGCGACCATCTCGCCCATGTCGAAATGGAAATCTTGGCTCGCCTTGGCGACAACCGCGTACACGGTCCAAACCCCCCAATAGGCGGCGAGCACGCCGACGACGGTGCGACCGCGACGCTTGGGATCGGCCAACGCGTCGAGCAGCCGCCCGACCCTGGTATTGATGGCCTCAAGCGAGATGGGAGCTTTCATAGGGGAAAGACCTGCTTGTCGATGCGTGGACCCGTGTTCGCATCACCAACCGAGCTCGACAAGGGGCATGAGCGCGGCCATATTCACGTTATGTTCTTTAAGTTGGCCGGTCGTGGCGTTTTTTTAAAATTCAACGGTTGGGCGCCGGCGCTCCTTGACGGCAGTCCACGAGGTCGACCAGGAAATTGGAATGCCATGAAGGCGTCGGGCTCCGACGGCGCGCACTCGCGAACAAGCTGAAAGCCGAAGCCGGGCGAAGCCAAAATTCGTCTCCAGCGGCTAATCGAGGAAATGTGGGGCTGCGCAAGTCATGAACGCTGGCGAACGTCGTCTCGTCTCCCTGGCCGCGGCGTTAATCGGTGATTCTGCGGCACTTTCCAGCGCCGAACGCAAGCTCGTTGCGCGCGCTCACCTGATTGATGCGCATCACATCACCCGCGCGCGGTCGCAGATCCTTGCCGGGCAAGATTTGCTGGGGACCGAGTTCTGCTCGCTCCGGAGCGCTCAGCAGCGACGCCAATATGGTGCAACATACACGCCGATGCCCATTGTCGATGCCATGGTGGAATGGGCTCACGCCGAAATGTCAGCACCGGCGCGCGTGGTCGACCCGGGGGCGGGCTCCGGACGGTTTTTGATCGCTGCCGCTCACAAATTTTCCAACGCTGAACTTGTCGCCGTCGACGTGGACCCGCTTGCCACGTTGCTGTTGCGTGCCAACGCCGTGACGCACGGGTTTGCCGAACGGCTCACCGTACACCTGACCGATTATCGAAGCCTTACGCTGCCGGCGATTGCCCGCCCGACATTATTCATCGGCAATCCCCCCTATGTCCGGCATCACCATATCGGCGAGGAATGGAAGACTTGGTTCGCTGAGACAGCCAATCGGTTTGGCTTGAGCGCAAGCAAGCTCGCTGGCCTGCACGTCCATTTCTTTTTCAAGACCCGCGAGCTCGGCCAACCCGGCGACTTCGGCGCCTTCATCACTGCCGCCGAATGGCTCGACGTGAACTATGGCGGCGCGCTTCGCCGGTTGCTGGCGGATGGCTTGGGCGGTAAAGCCGTGCATATCATAGACCCCAAGGCCCAGCCGTTTGCCGATGCGCTAACTACCGGAGCGATCACCTGCTTTTGCGTCGGCATCCCGCCACGTGAGCTCATCATGCGCTCGGTCGGCTCGCTTGGCGAGTTGGCGCCGCTTGGCCGCGGTCGCGCGGTCGCTTGGCACGAGATTGCCGGCGCGCGCAAGTGGTCCGTGTTTGTGCGCGAAGCCAAGCAAGCACCAGCCGGATTGATCGAGCTTGGTGAGTTATTTCGCGTCCACAGGGGCCAGGTCACCGGCGGCAATGACATCTGGATTGACAACGACGCGGCGCGCGACTTGCCGAAACGGTGTAAGCCATTCGCCGTCACCAGCGCCCGTGAGTTGTTTGCGGCCGGCGCCGAGCTGAACTCGACCAAGGGTTTGCGTCGCGTCATAGACTTGCCGGCCGCCCTCGATACCCTCGACGCTGACGAGCGCAAGGCTGTGGAACACTTCCTCGCCTGGGCCAGGCGTCACGGTGCCCACGAGAGCTACATCGCCTTGCACCGTCGCGCATGGTGGTCGGTCGGCTTGCGTGCGCCGGCGCCGATCCTTTGCAGCTACATGGCGCGCCGGGCCCCGGCCTTCGTGCGCAACGTGGTCAAGGCGCGCCACATCAACATCGCTCATGGTCTTTATCCGCGTGCGCCCCTCAACGACGGCGCATTAACGGCCATTTTGACCTATCTGCGGCGTCACACGAGCACCGCGGGAGGGCGCACGTATGCGGGCGGGCTGGTCAAATTCGAACCGAAGGAGCTTGAGCGAATCCTCCTGCCGCGGATAGAAGACATTCATGGCTACATCGCCGACGGCCGGCTTTGAGGGCGCTCCATGCAGGTCCACCGCAGCGACGTCGCCTCGCAATGCCCAACATCACAATCGCCCGTCGATTAATGGGCGATCGTGGTTTTGGGCCGGGAGGGACCCAGATAGGTCGAGCGACATGTCCCACTCCTGCCGACTGATGCCGGCGGCGTCGAACACCATTTGCAGGTGATGGCACGACTGGCAGACTTTCGCGACAAGATCGCGGTCGGGTCCCGGCGGCAGCTCGGTTATTTCCGCCGCCGCGGCAGCGAACGCAAACACCGCGCCTGCAGTTGCCAGAACGATCACTCTTGGCATGCTGCCGGCCATCAAGGAAGCCTTGGGCCGCGGGCTCTGCAGGCGGTCCTGCAGAGCCCTCGTGTCAGAGCGGCGCATAGGAAATTACCGAACCGTCGCTTCCGACAAGCTTCACCTGCACCAAGCGCCCGCCCTCGTCGTACCAGACTTCCTGTGAATATCGGCCTTTGATCTCGTAGTGATGCGCCTTCAGCGTGCGGGCCCCAAGGTTGAGGTCTTCCGCACCGTCGTCAGTCACCGAGATCGGATCGACCTGCCCGTCCTGGGGGTCAAACGCCGCTTTGTGCCGCATGAGTTCGGCATTCCACAGGCTCGCCGGCAAGACGCCTTGATCGACGCGGCTCGTCTTGCCGTCAGCCTGCACGTCCAGCCCCGATGGGCTGCGGGTAGCGCTAACCTTGTGCCGCACGCCATTATTGTCGGTGGTCGAATTGAACGCTACCAACTGGCCGTTGACCCAGCGCTCGGTCGCGCTGTGCTGCAGCCGGTAGGCGGTGATAAATAGAACCTTCACGGCGAGGTCGGTGGTGATGCGGACGGTGGTCTCCGGACCATTGTGGCTGATCTCGATTGCATGGGTGCCGATCTGTTCGCCATTTCTCATGATGACGAACCGCATCGTCTCAGCCGGCGTATAGGCTGCCGCGGTCGACGCAATCATCAGCGCGCCCGACATGGCAATCATGCACGCGCCGAACGTTGTGACCCTGCTACTCATGCTCACCCTCCCACGCCCCGACACCAACCCCGTAATCGGCGCGAAATTCACCCCCTTTGGCCGTGATTCTTACCGCAAGCCGGTCAGCAGCTGCCACTCGTTTCGCGCGAATCGTTTGTTCTGCGCCGTCGGAATCAACTCCTCGTCGTGCGCGCGGTTGTCGCGGGTACTTTCTGCCGGCATCGCCGGTTACCGCGGTTCCGGTCTCAAAGGCGAAACGGTGGCAAGCTTGAGGTCGCTCGGCGGGGCATTCACCCTACGGCCTTGCTGAGAAAGCGGTCGATTAAGCCAAACCGGCCGCTGACCTTGCCGTCACCCGGGACACACCTCATTACGAGACCTGGTCACGTCTTGTGAGCCGTCAGGCCGGCGAGTTCCGCGTCTTCCTTGCTTTTGCGCGAATGATCGGTCGCGATCAGCAGGTAGACGGCCGGAACGACGAACAGCGTAAACAAGGTTCCGACCGTCAGCCCGGATGTGATCACAAGGCCCATGTTGAATCGCGACACGGCACCAGCTCCGGTTGCGGTGATGAGCGGGATGACGCCGAGCACCATGGCAGCGGTCGTCATCAGGATCGGGCGCAGGCGGATGCCGCTCGCAATCTCGATGGCGTCGCGCTTCGTCTTGCCCTGCATCTGCAGCTCATTGGCAAATTCGACGATCAGAATGCCGTGCTTGCTGATGAGCCCCATCAGGGTGACGAGCCCGACCTCGGTGTAGATATTGAGAGTCGCGCCGCCGACGCCGAGGCTGATGAAGATCAGCGCGCCCGCGATCGACATCGGCACCGACACGAGAATGATCATCGGATCGCGGAAGCTTTCGAACAGCGCCGCGAGAGCAAGAAAGATGACGATCAGCGCGAATCCGAACGTGGT
>JASHYD010000483.1 GCA_030043175.1 Xanthobacteraceae bacterium
GTTCGGATCATAGCTTACGAATTTGTAGGGACCGCTGCCGACAGGCTTGGTGGTAATCGTATCAAAGGTGTCGCGCGGCAGAATCGCAGCCTGGAAGCTCGCGGTGATGGCGGGCCAGGCGGAATAGGGGATCGTGAGCGTGAACCGGATTGTGTATTTGTCGAGCGCCTCCATCTTTGCGGCGATCTTGACGCTGGCGAGGATCAACGACCCGTTTGCGGGATCGGCAATTCGCTTGTAGGTGTCGATCACATCTTGCGCCTCGACCTCGCGCCCATTGTGAAATTTGACGCCTTGGCGCAGATGGAACGTCCAGATCTTTTGGTCGGGGCTCGATTCCCAGCTTTCCGCCAGATCCGGTATGACATTCAGCTTGTCGTCGAAATAGGTGAGCCGGCTATACACCAGAAGAGAGTAGTTATATTCGATGGCTCCCAGGCTGTATTTGGCGGGATCAAGGCTGCGTACCGGGGTGTTCGCCGAGACACGCAGAACCGTTTGCGCCGCGGGCGGCGACGAGGCGAAGCCAAGAGCAATAACTGGAGCGAGTATCGCTGCTCGCCAATGAAGCAATCGACCCGTCACTTTCATGATGTCCTCCCGGAAACTGCGCCAGCACCACAGGCGGGTGGTGCTCAACTCCCCTCCCGCGCAACCGCCAGCGTGCGTCCCATCGTTGTCCGCTCGTGTCGCTCCTCGAATATGTAACCGAGGAAATTTAGCAGGATCTGCGCCGCCAGAAATCCAGTGATGCCCGATGGATCGTAGGGCGGCGAAACCTCGACCAGATCGATGCCGACGATGTCACCCCGCTTCACCAGCCCCTGCAGAATCTCCATGACCTCGTAATAAAGGAAGCCGCCATGACTGGGAGTTCCCGTGCCCGGCGCAATCGACGGATCGAAGCCGTCGATGTCGATCGTGACGTAATAGCGCTTGCGGGCGGGGATCCGTTCAAGCACCCCGGCGGTGCCCAGACGTCTTGCCTGTCTCACTGAAATGATCGTCGACCCCCTGGAAATCGCGTCCTCATAGCCCTCGCGCGCGGTCGATGAAATGTTGCGAATTCCGATTTGGGTCAGGCCGGTCACGTAATCCTTCTCGGCAGCGCGGCGCATGGGATTGCCATGCCCTTCGCGGACACCGTGGCGAACGTCGACAAAGTCCATGTGAGCGTCGATCTGCACGATGTGGATCGGCCCGTGGTGCTCGAAGGCCCGCACGCAGGGGATGTTCACTGCGTGATCGCCGCCGAGGATGACCGGCAAGGCGCCGCTCTTGAGTATCTTGCGAACAGCGAATTCGGCGTTGGCGTGACTGGCGATGGTATCGGTGTGGATAACGTCCGAATCGCCGATATCGACGATCCTGACTTTGTCGCGCGGCAGATACACAACGCCGTCTTCATGGTCGTACGCACCGGAATGACCAAAGGAAAATAGCGTTGAGGCCTCCCGGATCGCGCGCGGACCGAAGCGGGTGCCCGGACGGTACTGCGTGCCCATGTCATAGGGAATTCCGAGGATCGCGACATCGGCGTCGATATCGTCCCACTCCGTGCAGATTGGTCGCTTGGCGAAGGCGCAAAAGCCAACGAAGGGCAGGTCGAGTCGACCTTGCTCATAACCGTGACCCACACCCGCCTCCTTAGCTCATGGTGGACGACGATCCTCTCGTAAGCGCTATGAGAGCGTACTGGTTGATGGGTGAAAAGCGAAATCTCCCATCTTCATATTCATAGCGATGCAACTCATGGGCGCGCCCGGACCCTGCCCAAAAAACATTCAATTCCCCAACGGATCAAGCGTGTGGATCGATAGTCTCGATATGACGATGATGCAATTCTACACTTTTTTCCATCGGTCAAACGAGGTGTTTCGTGCTGGCAATCCGTGCGTCGCGCCTGCGGTTGAATGCGCAAAAAGGGGGAGTTCATGACGTATAAGGTCTTTGTGGGACAGCCGATTGCCGAGGTGGCGCTTGAGATTCTGCGTCGGGAGGCGGAGGTGACGGTCTATCCCTACCTCGACCGGCAGATCACGGAAGACGAGTTGATCGCGAACGCGAAGCGCAATGATTGGCTCTTCCTCGCAAGTGACAATATCGTCCCTGCCGCCGTCATCAACGCCAACCGCGCACTGCGCGGCATCGCTACGGTTTCGAGAATCGGGCTTCATATCGACCTCGCCGCCGCTACCGCCCGGAAACTGCCGGTGGTGACGGCAGATCCAGCCGATTTCACGCGTGATGGGATCAGTCCTGCGGTCCGTGGGGGCGTCAGTCTCGCCACCGCTGACCTCACGATGGGGATGCTGCTCAGCCTGGCCTATCGGCTGGTCGAGGCCGACCGCTATACGCGTGCCGGACATTTCAAGCAGGAACAGACCTTGGCGCTGATGGGGGTCGGGTGCCCCGGCAAGACCGTCGGGTTGATCGGGCTCGGCAAGGTAGCGCAATATATGGTTCCGCGCCTGCGCGCCTTCGAGATGAAAATACTCTATACGAAGCGCACTCGGTCGGCGCAGCGGGAGCGGGAACACGGGCTTGAATGGGCCCCGAGCGTTGATGAGCTGCTCCGGCACAGCGACTTCGTCTGCGTCGCATGCGATTACAACCCTTCCACGCACCTACTGATCGGCGCCCGCGAACTGGGGCTCATGAAGCCGACGGCCTATTTCATCAACACCGCGCGTGGCCGGATCGTGGATGAGCCCGCACTCATCCGCGCTTTGCAGAATGGCACCATCGCCGGCGCGGCACTCGACGTCTATTGGAATGAGCCACCAGCGACTTACGACCCCTTCGTTCCCGAGGAGCTGCGCAAGCTCGACAACGTCATCCTTGCGCCCCACAATGGTGGCGCGACCTGGGAGGTACGCGAGGCACGCGTCGCCTCGGTGGCGCGCGGTATCGTAACAACCATGAAGGGCGCCCGCGCACCGGGCCTCCTGAACCCAGAGATTTATTCTTGACCCGGAACATACCGACTCCTCCAGGATCGAAAGACTTGAGTCAGAGACTTTGCTGGGGCGGAAGCGGACATAGGGTGAGGCTCTCACTTGGCAGGTTCCGCACCGCGGCTGGCCCGTCCAGGTGGACAACTTGCCGCGGTAGCTTCAAATTAAATGTTCCCCGACGAGAGATCATGACCTCTTGATCTGCGGCGACAGAATCTAAACATCCGGTGGCAGCGTCGAATTGACGGCTGAAAACCGGATGAGAGCATTCGCCACTTGACCGGCGCGGAGATATTAGAACTCTAATGACCGCCGTCGAGACGGACATAATCACCAAGCTCGTGGCCGGTAAGGAGCGCGAAATCCTGCCGGAATGGGTGGATCTACTGAAAAAAGCGGGTGTTCTCGAAACGGGGAGGCTCAGCGCGTCCGAATTGACTGTCGAGTGCCGCAACTTTCTTGGCTTTCTCCGCGATGCCGTGGCAAAAGGGGGCGTCGATGTCGCCAATCCGGCCTACACGCCAGTGCGCGATTTTCTTGCTCGTCTTTCCCGCTCGCGCGCCTCGCAGGGGTTTTCGCCCAGAGAGACCACGATATTTGTATTTTCGCTGAAGGAGCCTTTGTTCAATACACTGAACCGTGACAAGGCTCTGTCGCCAGCCGTCCTTGCTCAAACGACTTGGGCGATCACGCTGCTTGTCGACGAACTCGGACTTTACACCGATGAAGTCTATCAGAAGAGTCGCGATGACGTGATCCTTCGCCAGCAACGCGAGATCGCAGAGCTTTCGACGCCGGTCGTCAGGCTGTGGGACGGGGTACTTGCTCTTCCGAGCATCGGCACGCTTGACAGTCAACGCACGCAGGTGGTGATGGAGAATATCCTTCACTCGATCGTCGATGAGGGCAGGCTGTCAGATAGCGCGATCCTACACGCGCCCATTCGCCCAAGCCATCAAATCATGCGACTGCTCAATTGCCGCTCGCGTCACCAATACGGTCTCCTTCATCGCGCAAATGGAGTCCTGCGCTTTCTCGCGCCCAGCAATCGTGAGGGCACATGCGTTGAGGGTGGCTTCAAATTCTTC
Organism: Xanthobacteraceae bacterium; assembly: GCA_030043175.1. Next base: position 4,046 of record JASHYD010000483.1, read on the forward strand.
CGGGGTTAGGCTGTGCATCAGGGCTGCTGCCGTTCAGGGAGCGCGACTGGTCTCTCAGCCACACGCCCATTGATAGTTGCCGTGATACGCAAAAAGCTATGCCGGGCCTAAATAGCCTGCAGGGCCCCCCGCGCCAGCCGTGACCGTTGGGAATGGTTTGTAGGGCAGCCCGTACCAAGCTGCACTTGGCGACCGCGGCTCGGCGACCGGCTCGGATCCGTATTTCTCACAGTTGCGCCCCGCGGTCGGTTCGCTCTCAATTAATACCGCGACATTACCACACCCACGCTTGGCGGCTCGGACGCACGCGTTATCACAGCGCAAGCCCTGTCGTGTCCGGGCCGTCTCTTTTCGTCCGTGCTTTTTGTCCGGGGCGCTGCCGCGCCCGGCGCTGTGCAATTCGGGGAGGAGGGGGACCGCAATGGAGCACTGGTATCGCTTCTCAGTCGGCGACAGGAAGCCCCTGTACGGCCATGGCACCCTGGACCAGGCGTTAGAGTACGCCAACAGGATGAAACGTAGGCACGACACCATTTGCACGACCAGCGCGCTATCGGATGAGGAGGCGCAGGAGCTCAGGCTGGAGGACAACACCGAGGCGTTCTCGCTGACGCAAGCGCTGGCGGATAGGGGCTAGTCGTTGTGGGGCAATAAGAGTGTACTACCCGGAACTGCTGGCCTCTCATTCCCGAGCGCGACACGGCTGACACTATTTTACGCCGGGCTCTCAACATTGCTGAGCCTTTCAGGCGAGCGATGCGAAGCTGAGTTCGCGAGTGTGGTGGATCGGCCGAGAGCGGCTTGGCTGCGTTCTCGCCCAGGCCCGGAGAAGACCTCAAGCTACCGCACCGCCTCCGTCTTGGACTTGGGCAAAAGCCCAGCGTCAGACATGTGTCCAATCCAATCGATCATCGATCAGGCTGGACAATCGCCGATCCTTACTCTGCCCTGGAAGGCGGGGGAAAAAAGACCGCCTATTCCGGTGGGGATGCGCCGCAACTATTTGACGGAAAGGGAGGCGGACGATGGACCCCGCTGTCCCTACCGTAAACCCAAAACGGCTGTCGATTAGCGGCGAATCGGTTGATAATCGCCGCGATGGGTGACCTCTTCAAGTTGATCTGCTACGCAGTGACCGGGCTGTTGCGGTCGCGCGCAGCCTTGCAAACTGAAATTCTCGTCTTTCGCCATCAGCTCAATGTACTGAGGCGTAGAGCGCCCAAGCGAATCGCCGTCAGCAATATCGATCGCCTGGTGTTTGCGGGGCTCTATCACCTGGCTCCTGAAATCCTCAAGCCGGAGACCGTCATCCGATTGCATCGCGCCGGCTTCCGCGCCTGGTGGCGCTGGAAATCAAGACCACGCGAGACCAAGGACACCTGGTGAGGTTTGCCAACTGATCCGTGAAATGAGCGTGGCGAACCCGCTATGGGGCGCTCCGCGCATCCACCGCGAACTGCTTAAGCTTGGCATCGATGTCGGCCAGACCACCGTGGCGAAGTACATGGCGAAAAGACGACGGCCGCCGTCGCAGGGTTGGAGGACCTTT
>JASHYD010000484.1 GCA_030043175.1 Xanthobacteraceae bacterium
TACCATGAGACCTTGCCGGTCTTGGCGTCGATCTTGCCGATATGGCCGCGCTGGAACTCGGCCATCCACAGGTTGTTCTGGGAATCGGAGATCACCTGGTAGATCGAGGCCGGCTTCTCGGCGAGGTCATTGAGCGGCTGGAAGCGCTCCCATTTCTGGGACGCGAGATCGAGCCGATAGATGTCCTGCGTGCCGACGCTCTTGGTCCACACCTTGCCGTCCACATCATAGCGCAGCCCGACGAAGTTGAGCTGCACGCGATAATCATTGTACTCGGGCGCCAAAGGATACCACTTGATCTCCTCGGTCTTAGGATCGAGATTTCCGAGCGAGCCCTGGTACATGGTGTCGAACCAGAGCGTGCCCTTCTTGTCGAACTCGAGCGACAGATTGCCGACCGGAGCCTCGGACTTGAACCTCGTCACTGGGTATTCGGTAAGCTTGAGCGTCTTCGGGTCGAACTTGGAAATGAAGGGCTCACCGAAATCCGAATACCAGACGTTCCCTTGAGCATCGACGAGCACGTCATGCGGCTCGGTCGTCCGCCGCGGCAAGTCATACTCGGTGATGATGGCGCGGGTCGCGCGGCCGGTCGGCCGAGCAAGGGTCTTGAGGGGATATTGCCACTTTTCGACCTCGCTCAGATTGATGCTGGCAAGGTAATCGGCCGGCTTGCGGTACTGCTCGGGAGTCCCGGAGCGCGCCGCGTCAAGCATGCGCTGCGGCTTGATCGGCTGGCTCACCGCCCCATAACCGCGCATGCGGGTGATCACCTGCGTAAATTCATCCGCATTGTGAGTGGAACGCACGATGCGCTCGACCGTATGGCAGCTCACGCAGTCGAGCAGAAAGTGCCTTTGATCATCGCTGCCCGGTATGCTCGCCATCCACTCGGCATTGCTCAGCTGGGCAGCGAGATTTTTCGTCTTCTGCAGCTTGAGGTCGACCGTGGCGGTCTGCGTGTCGGTGATATTCGCCGTCGTCGGCGCGGTAAGGTCATAGCCGACGGCGCGTATCTTGAGCTGGTATCTGCCCGCCGACAGCCGGTCAGCCGGGAAACTGAAACGGCCCTGCGCGTCACTGATCACGCTCACCGTCACGGTCGAGCCTTCCTTCTTGGCGCTAACCACGACGCCCTCCATGGCGCCTTCCGCCTCGGAGGCAACCTGCCCGGTCAGAGCGGCATTGTTATTGGCGGCCGCGACCGGCGGCGCCTGGAACAAAATGACCGCTGAGGTGAGCATCAAAAATGACAACAGGTGTCGCGTTCGCATCGGTTCCTCCCTGTGGGCGGCCATGAACCCGGAGGCGGCCATGGCTCAACAATACAAGTCTCTAAAGTATCGATGATACAGCGTTCGTTGATCCAAATCTACCTGACGTGGCGCACGGTGCTCCGGCCACAGACGCTTTTGGCGTTCGGCTGGTCAAGGGCGCCACCCTTACACTGGATAGTCCTGTTGTTCGATCTGGTGCTTCAACGGTGCGCCGTCAGACAAACCAGTGCAGTGGGACCAGAAAGACGGGCTTGCGCCAGACCCGCGTGAGCTTATCGACGAACCGCTTGCGCAACAGCCGAGAAACGTGGGCCTCGAGAGGCTGCCCACAAAGATGGACGGGGTCAGGTCGGGCCGCGGGGCGATCAGCAAATGGACGTGATCGGCCTCCCCGGTCGACGTTCGAGCAGACGACCTCCATCGCCGCGCAGGGCCAAAGAGCCTGAACGAGATCTGTTCGAACGCGAGCATCGTTGCAGCTGTGGCTTCGTCGCACCGCGAGACCAAGCCGCAGCCCTTTCGATGCGGGTTTGACGGTTGAGCCGCTCAGGTCGGCAACCGGCCGCGGCCGCAAGGCCACAAACTCCCTCCACCGCCGCTTAGCGGCTTGGCAGGTCGTTTCATCGTGCTTAGAAGCCCTGCGACGCGCATCCACGCTGCAGCAAGGACCATCTTGGCCTCGCGCCGCGAGGCGTGGAGAAAACCTTAAAAGTCACCAAGTTCTTGTTGAGAGAAAGTGCATGTCGAGGATATCCCGTACGGCCCTCTGCGGGACGCGGCGCGGTCACCAAGGAACATCGCAGCGATCAAGTCTTCGCATGTCAGCTTCAAGGCCATGCTTGACGGTGGCGAGCACGGTGTCATGTTGCACGCAGGTCGGCACGCCGATTTAACAGTTACGATGGGCCAACTCCCAATTGGAAACGAGGTCATCCATGTATTCCAACGTCAACCTCTTCATCGACGGCGCGTGGCGGCCGGCCATCAGCGGCAGGACGCTGTCGGTCCTCAATCCGGCGACCGGGGAGGAGATCGGCACCGTCGCGCATGCCGAGAAGGCCGACCTCGATCTGTCGCTCGCCGCGGCCCAAAAAGGCTTTGAGACGTGGCGCAAAGTCTCGGCCCACGAGCGCTATCGCCTGATGCGCAAGGCGGCCGACATCCTGCGCAGCCGCGCCGGCGACATCGCGACGCTGATGACCATGGAGCAGGGCAAGCCGCTCGCGGAATCGAAAGGTGAAACTCTGGCCGGCGCCGATGTGATCGACTGGTTCGCGGAGGAGGCGCGCCGTGCCTATGGCCGCACCGTGCCGGCGCGCGTCGGCGGGGTCTATCAGCTCGAGATCAAGGAGCCGGTCGGGCCGGTTGCCGCCTTCACACCGTGGAATTTTCCGATCAACCAGGCGGTGCGCAAGATATCCTGTGCTGTCGCGGCCGGGTGCTCGATCGTAATCAAGGGGCCGGAAGAGACGCCGGCGGCCTGCGCCGGCCTGGTCGATGCGTTCGTGCAGGCCGGCATTCCGAGCGGCGTGATCAACCTGGTATTCGGAGTGCCGTCAGAGATTTCCGCCTACCTCATCCCGCACCCGATCATCCGCAAGATTTCTTTCACGGGCTCGACCGCCGTCGGCAAGCAGCTTGCCGCGCTCGCCGGCGCCCACATGAAGCGCGTCACCATGGAGTTGGGCGGCCACGCGCCGGCGATCGTGTTCGCGGACGCCGACATCGATGCGGCCACGAAGGTTCTCAGCGCCAACAAATACCGCAATGCCGGCCAGGTCTGCGTGTCGCCGACCCGCTTTCTGGTGCAGCAACCGGTCTACGGACAGTTTGTCGACAAATTCGTCACCGCCGCCAAGGCGACCAAGGTCGGGGACGGGCTCAAGGAGGAGACCCGCATGGGCCCGCTCGCCCACAGCCGCCGGCTCGACGCCATCGAGGGCTTCGTCGCTGATGCGGTGGCCAAGGGCGCCACCGTCGAAACCGGCGGCCGGCGGATCGGCAACAAGGGCTATTTCTTCGAGCCCACCGTGCTCACCAACGTGTCGCGCGAGGCGCGCATCATGAACGAGGAGCCGTTTGGGCCGGTCGCGATTGTCAATTCGTTTGATACGTTCGAGCAAGCCGTCGAGGAGGCTAACCGCCTGCCCTACGGCCTCGCCGCCTATGCGTACACGCGCTCCACCAAGACTGCCGAAGCGATCGGCCATGCCATCGAAAGCGGGATGGTGTCGATCAACCACCCCGGCCTCGCGCTGCCCGAAGTGCGCTTTGGCGGCGTCAAGGACTCCGGTTTCGGCAGCGAGGGGGGTGCGGACGCGCTTGACGCCTACCTCAATACGAAGTTCATCACCCAGATGAACGCGTGAAGAAACGCAAAGGCGCGTGAGTGGGCAGCCGCGGGGCGTCGATTGATAGCTCCTCGCCTGGCGGCCCAGGCAGGCAAGCCTTCGCGATTGACCGCGGGGGTAAAATTGCGCGCGCCCGCCACCCAAGCGGAGCCCGAGCCGGCGATTTTGCCGACCAATGCTTCCTCACATCCGAAGCACCTGCTCCGCCGGCACGTACGGCAGCTTCAACGCATCGGCGACGGCCTTGTAGGTGATCCGCCCCTGGTGGACATTGAGGCCGGCGCGCAAATTTGGGTCCTGACCGAGCGCGACCCGGTAGCCTTTGTCGGCAAGCGCGGTGACATGCGGCAGCGTCATGTTGTTGAGCGCGAAGGTCGAGGTGCGGGCGACGGCGCCCGGCATGTTCGCGACGCAGTAGTGCACCACATCATCGACGATGTAGGTCGGGTGCGAATGGGTGGTTGGCCGCGAGGTCTCGGCGCAACCGCCCTGGTCGATGGAGACATCGACGATCACGGCGCCCGGTTTCATTGCCCGCACCGTCTCGGCGGTGATGAGCTTCGGCGCCGTGGCGCCGGGAACCAGGACCGTGGCGACGACAAGGTCGGCCCGGCGGCACAGGGTCTCCACTGCCTGCCGGGTCGAGAACACCGTCTGCAGTCCGGTGAGCGTATTGTCGATGCGTCGAAGGACATCGGGGTTGCGATCGACGACGGTTACGGTCGCCCCCATGCCGGCGGCGATGCGAGCCGCGTTGGCACCGGCGATGCCGCCGCCGAGCACGAGCACGTCGGCGGCCGGAACCCCGGGAACGCCCCCGAGCAGGACGCCCCGCCCGCCGTTTACCTTTTCGAGGCAATGGGCGCCTGCCTGGGACGCCATCCGGCCCGCCACCTCCGACATCGGCATCAACAGCGGGAGCCCCCCTTGCGGGCTGGTCACCGTTTCATAAGCAATCGCGATGCAGCCCGACGCCATGAGGTCTTCCGTCTGGGCGCGATCGGGCGCGAGATGCAGATAAGTGAATAACACCTGGCCGGGCCGCAGCTTCTTGCGCTCGGACGCAAGCGGCTCCTTGACCTTCACGATCAGCTCCGCCTCGGCGAAAACCCGGTCGGCATTCGGCGCAATCTCGGCGCCCACGGCCACGTAGGCATCATCGGCGAGGCCGGCGCCGATGCCCGCGTCCTTCTCGACGAGGACACGATGTCCCTTGAGGGTCAACTCGTGCACCGTGGAGGGCACAAGGCCCACCCGATATTCGCTGTCCTTGATCTCCCGAGGCACACCGACCAGCATCTCATGTCTCCTGTTTTTGGCGTGTTCCGGGCGCCATAGGAAAAACCAATAGCTCGATAAGGAAAAAATCCGGAGGCCAAGATTGGCGAAGCATGTATGCTAACTCGCCCAGGGATGTGAACATCTGGCGCGTCCTTTACGTAGGGCGGATTAACGCAGCGTAATCCGCCCCCCGCACGGTGGGTTAACGCAAGAGCCTGCCCATCAGGCGGGGCTCACCTGTTGGGGCTCACCTGTGTACTCATGCGCCCCCGCAGGGGTGGCCTTAGGAGCAGCCGCCCAGGTGTCCCGGTGACGCCTACACCGTTCGGAGGGAAAGGTGATGTTCGGTCGCGTAGAGCCGTTGCCGCAGGCGCGATGCGGCCGAAGCTTGCGTGAGATCGGGCGCAGAGCGCGGCAGCATTCGGCGCGGCAATGTCTGCAGCAGCTGTTTTTGGCGTTATGTGCCGCGTTCCTGGCAAGCCTCAGCATCGCCACCACGGCTTTAGCAGCTGACCGCATTCGTATTGCGGCCCAGAAGACCGGGACCCTCGCCTGGGAGCTCGATATCATCAGGGCCCATGGCCTCGATAAGCAAGCCGATCTCGATATCCAGGTGGTGGAACTTGCCTCGACCGAAGCCGGCAAGATCGCACTGCGCAGCGGCTCTGCCGACCTGATCGTCTCGGATTGGCTGTGGGTTGCGCGCGAGCGCGCGCTCGGCGACAAGCTGGTATTTTATCCCTACACGAGCCAGATCGGTGCCGTTATGGTGCCGGCGAATTCTGCCATAGCCGGACTTGCCGATCTCAAGGGCAAGAAGCTCGCCATTGCCGGCGGCCCGCTGGACAAAAGCTGGCTCATGCTGCAGGCAGAGGCCCGTCGCGGCGGCCTTGATCTCAAGACGCAGGCGAACATTGTGTACGGATAAAATACGAGCATGTCGCCGAGCGCGCGCTCGCGTGCAACCCACAACCAATCCGAGACGATC
>JASHYD010000485.1 GCA_030043175.1 Xanthobacteraceae bacterium
GGCCTGAGTCGTCTGTGTCCCGCTGGCAGTTCCGCCCGACGTACTGACGAAAACATCTTTGAGCGTTTCCGCGTTCTGCCAGTATTTCGGGGCAGCTTCCATGACGACGTGATACTGGTTGCGCGCGCTGTAGATGGTGGACACTTGGCGCTGCCCGAAGGCGTCGTAGAGCGTGTTGTCGATCTGAGCGACCGAGAGGCCGAGCCGCGCCGCCGTATCGCGGTCGATGATCACATTGGTCTCCAGCCCATTGTTCTGCTGGTCGCTGTTGACCTGCGTCAGTTGCGGAATTTTCTGCAGTTCTGCGAGAATCCTTGGCGTCCATGCGAACAGCTCCTCCGGGTCGGAGTCCTGGAGCGTATACTGATACTGCGCGTTGGCGGCGCGCCCTCCGACGCGTATGTCCTGCACGGCCTGCAGAAACAGCGTGGCACCCGGCACTTGTGCTGTCTCGCGGCGCAGCCGGCGGATCACCTCGTCGGCCGATACCTTACGCGCGCTGAGCGGTTTGAGTGACATGAAGACGTTGCCTGCATTGGTCTGTCCGCCGGCGCTACCGCCTCCCGTGAACCCGGCGACGGTATCGACGGCGGGATCCTTCTGAATGATGTCGACGAACTGCTGCAGCTTTTGCCGCATCAGCTGGAACGAAATGCTCTGATCGGCCTGGACGGTGCCGGTTATCCTACCGGTATCTTGCTGTGGGAAGAACCCTTTTGGCACGATGAGGTAGAGATAGACATTGAGACAGAGCGTGATCCCGAAAATCGAAACAACCGCACGGGGATGGCCGAGGGCCCAGCCGAGCGTGCGCTCATAACAATGTTGAGCCGCCAGGAAGGCTCGCTCGGTCAGCCGATGAAACCGTCCCTGGTGCTCGCTTTCCATCCGCCTGAGGAGAAGTGCGCACATCATCGGCGTAGTCGTCAAGGACATCACCAGCGACACCAGGACGGCAACCGACAACGTTACTGCAAATTCGCGGAACAAGCGGCCGACGATGCCGCCCATGAGTAAGATGGGAATGAACACCGCGACTAGCGAAATGCTCATCGACACAACCGTGAAGCCGACCTCGGCGGCGCCCTTGATGGCGGCCTGGACCCGCGACATGCCGGCCTCGATGTGCCGGGAGATGTTCTCGAGCACGACGATCGCATCATCAACCACGAAGCCGGTCGCGATCGTGAGCGCCATCAGGGATAGATTGTCGATGCTATAGTCGAGGAGATACATCACGCCGAACGTGCCGATCAGGGATACCGGCACCACCACGCTGGGCACGAGCGTCGCCCGGCCGCTCCGCAGGAATAGAAACACTACGAGGACAACGAGGCCGACCGCGATCACCAGAGTTTGCTGCACCTCTCTAAGCGAGGACCGGATGGTAACCGAGCGGTCAACCGCGGGCGTGATATCGATTGCAGGCGATATCGCGGCGCGCAGTTCGGGCAGCGCCGTCATGACGCGATCCACCGTCTCCACGATATTGGCGCCGGGTTGCCGATAAATGATAACGAGAACCGAAGGCTTGCCGTTGGCAAGGCCCGCATTGCGCAAATCCTCGACCGAATCGGCAACCTGACCGACGTCGGAAAGGCGGACCGCGGCGCCGTTTCGATAAGCGATGATCAGAGGGCGATATTCAGCAGCAACATTCGCCTGGTCGTTGTCGTAGATCTGGTAGTGCCGGTTCCCCACTTCGATGGCGCCTTTGGGGCTATGTGCATTGGCTGCAGCGAGCGCCGCGCGAACGTCTTCCAGGCCGATGCCGTATTTGTTGAGCGCGTCGGGGTTGAGTTCCGCCCGCACGCCGGGCAGAGCGCTGCCGCCGACGACCACTTCACCAACGCCATCGATTTGAGACAATTTTTGGGTGAGTACCGTCGAGGCAGCATCGTAAAGTTCACCCTGGAGCGCCGTATCCGAGGTCAGCGCCAGGATAAGAACGGGCGCGTCGGCCGGGTTGACCTTTCTATAGGTCGGATTGGAGCGGAGGTTGGTCGGCAGGTCGGCATAGGCTGCGTTGATCGCCGCCTGCACATCACGTGCGGCGCCGTTGATGTCGCGGTCAAGGCCGAACTGCAGGTTGATGCGAACGAAGCCGACCGTACTGCTCGACGTCATTTCGGTAACGTCGGCGATCACGCCGAGATGGCGCTCAAGCGGTGTTGCCACCGTCGTGGCGACAACCTCGGGGGATGCGCCCGGTAGTTGCGCCCTCACTGAAATCGTCGGGAAATCCACTTGCGGTAGGGGCGCCACCGGCAATTGGAGGAACGCGAGCGCTCCTGCGGACGCGACCCCAAACGTCAACAAGATGGTCGCGACTGGGCGTCGTATGAAAGGAGTCGATAAGCTCATTCCGAGGGGCCCATCGGCTTTGGAGCCGCGGTCCGCGGCATCCATGATGAAGAGGCCCCCCGGATAAGCACGAGCCTACTTCCAAAATAGTATCTTTCAGTACATTACGGCTGGATGGCCAGATAATGAACTGATAATTAAAAAGTGTTAATGTCAGAGATGACAGCGATTTGTTTCTTGTTTATCTCTAGTATCTATCTTTGTTTATTTCTTGTTTATTTCTTTCGGAGACATTTCTGGAATTATTTGGCAAACACGGGCGGGGCTAAGCGACCGAGTTGCGTGTTCCATATCTCGACTCTCACTTCTTCTCGAAACCGTAGCGGACCGAGCCTGTTCTGATCAGCCGAAACAGGTTCCGGGTCCTTTCGCCGACTGGGTTCTGTAGCGGAAGGACACGCCAGCGGTCGCCGATCGAATACGTAAGGAACGCAGAGGATGTGATAGCGCCTCTCGCGGTCGAGCGCCGCGCTTACCGGCCACCTCCAGCTCGCGCGCCGCTCGGTCAGTATCGTTTGCCAAACACTAGCGCGCTCGGGTGGGAAGCCTTTCGGTTCATCCGTACAAGGCGATCGGAGACCGTCGTCGATTCGACCGTCAACCGATCTATATCGCTTCGGAGCGTCTCGGCCTGGTCGCGCAGCTCTGCGATGGCGCCCGTGAGGTCCGCCTTTTCCGCGGACAAGGCCGCGACTTGTCGGCCGATTTGCGCCGCCGCCTCGTCGAGATTGCTGACCTCGCCGAGACGGTCAGCGTACAAAAGGAGGCCGACCATGCGACGCGAAAGCCATAGGAGCGGTTCGATGCGATCGTCGCGACGATCGAGGCGTCGTCGACCACCGAGGAGCTTCGCGACATCTACGATCAAGCCTGCGAATGGCGCGATGCGGCCTTCGCGGCGCGAAATGCTCAGGCCGCATTGGAGGCCGCTTCCGCTGCGGATCGTGCGCAGCGCCGGGCTGTTCAGTTCGCCAGAAAGCAGGAGCAACGCTGAATGGCCAAGAAACTCGACACATCTGATAGCGACGTTGGGCCATCCCTGCAGATGCTGCTCTCCGCGCGAACAGGAGCTTGAGGGCAGGGCGTTGACGAGGGCGCACCACGACCCGGCCGAGTGTGCGGCACACTCCAGTTCGGCGGCCAACCTTTTGCCGCATCAGGCTCAGGCATGTTGCCCCACCCGGCACTCTCAAGGCCGCGCGCAAGGAACTGCCGCAGGCATTCAGCTCGGCTCGGGATGCGCGGCTGCGCACGGCGGAATTGCTCCAAGATGCCAAGTCTGGATCCAACTCGACCTTAACCGCGACCTTCTGTGCGTCCACGGGACCTCCAAATCCGAAACAGAACAACGCACGCCGCCCGGATACAGGCTGCACGCGTCATCGCGTAAATTGTTGATCAGAAGTGTTCGGCTCTACGGCTTTCCGCTACCGGGCCACACGACGGCAAAATCACCTTCGCGGCGTCGCTCAATGCCACTTCGTAGCAGGGTGCCGAAGTGTAGGCAACTGTTTTGCTCGTTTCGAGCACAAGGTCTTAGTTCCCGCTCCCAGCCGCCCAACCGCGGCCGATAACGGTCCCGGCCGTCGGGCTTGTACTCGCTCGACCGCGCCAAGCTCCTGCAGCTGCCCGGCCACGCGCCGAAACATAGATACAAGTTCCGCGCCGCCATTGCTTGACCGAGCTTTGCACGTTGCCATGAATTAATCTTGCGGCCGCAAAATTTGTGGCATGGCAGGTCTGGTTGCCCCTCCGGCGCCGCTGGCAGCACAGGAGAACGCCATAGCGAAGTACCGAATCATCTTGTCGAGCTCGCTATACGGCGCGAGCTCGCCCGCAAGCAGGCTGCATCCCGTCGAACAGCCTTCGCGACCGCCGCTCAGCTTCTAGTCGATCGAGCCATTGCCGAAGCAAAGCACGACGCGGCGACGATCCACGACGAGACCATCAGCGTGCGCATCGAGTGGGACGATAGCTCGCCATGAGCATCGCTGGCAGAGTTCTGGCCCACGCA
>JASHYD010000486.1 GCA_030043175.1 Xanthobacteraceae bacterium
CCTCCCAGAGGCTCGCAACCGAGGACCATTTTCATTGCCGTTCTTGGTATCCTGCGTCTGTTGATGCAGACGGCGTTGTATGGGGGTGGACAGCCACCAACTCATCGATTCGGCTCGCGACCGATTGGACATTTCCTGAAGCTGGGCCACACCCGCAATGGATCATCCGCACTTCGCAGGCCGGCATCGCCTCGCGCAGCGAGCTGCGGAGCTCATCAACATCCAGGATGCCACGCGCCGTGCGGGTGTTGGCAACCGTTGTCACCGGGGTCACGATATCGGTCACCGGTTCGTTGCCGATAACGGCCGCACGCGCCTTTTTCTAATTGCGGCAGCCCGTTGAGCTCTGCGGCGCTCCTTGGCGTCGGTGTCGGAGTCATTGTCTGGATTCAGCAGATCATCAGGGATCGAGACAACAAGCACAACCGGATTCAAATCAGGTTGCACGGCCCCACTGTGCGCGGCGAGATCGCACGGCGCCGCGGTCGCGTTAGCTCGCCGCAGCGACCTGCAACGCAGGCCGAAGGATGGCATCGGAGCATCGCCAGGCCAGTCTCATGCTGACCGCACGCTCGTTGACCGCAGTGCGGCGGGTCACGAACAAGCCGCCGACACCATGTGGGAGCATGCTGCCGAGCGTCACCGCCGTCCGCCACGAAAGACTTAACATTTGATGAAATGTTAATTTATGTTAATGTGGGAGGCGCTCGGCTACCCCCGTATCCGCGCCGCGCGTAGGCCCGGCTTCCCCACTCTCACCCCGATCCCGCGGAAGCTGGGGCCACTTCGCGCACATCTCGCCTTAATAGGCGATCGGAGGGCAGTCCAAACCGCACCCCGACGAGTTACACCCCGGGCTGCATGCGCGGCGATGTTCTGCGCCGTTACGTCCTCAAGTCCCCGCCGATCTTGGATGGTCCCGCACGCCCGGTGCCAATTGTTAGGAGGTGATGCAAATGACGTTCGCCCCAGATGTTCATTCGTTCCGGCTGATACGGAATTTCCGGTGCGCTGACCACCTGTCGCACCGGGTTGGCCGGGTGCCACGTAGGCGTAAAGAAAAAGCGCTAGCGGGGCCCTCAATCTTGTGTGGCTGCTCGCTAGCAGCGAAGCTTACCGCCGTTCCGACGACGGGCTGCCTGGCCTCAATCCCATGCATTCCCTCATGTATTCAATACGGCCGGTCTGGCCGGGGATGAGGCCTATATCGTGCGCCGCGCAGCCCTCGAACGTCGCAAGGGTGGCCTCCGATACGGTGGTACGTTTCTTCGCCGCAGCAGCGGGTAATGCAAGCCCCACAACAAACATTGCGGTGATTGCAAGAATTGCAATTCGCATGATCCCCTCCCAATTAGCGCTCCCCATGAGTGTGCAGGTCTAGTGTACTCTATGCGTAACAGTAAGGTCGAGGGGCTACGAAAAGCGCGCGACAGTCGACGCGGGCAAGGTAAGCACGATCACACGTAACTTTCGCCCCCGCCGTGCCGCACGGCTGGGAACTCAGGTTAACGGCCCTGGGAGGGTGATTCCGGAACACGCGAGAAACGAGCACCCAACCCGCCTTGGCAATGCGTGCACTCTTTTTGGTTGGATTATGCGGTTGCCTACAATGTCGCCGAATTGATCACTCCTCGATACCGTTCCACTACATAACAATCGCAGGTCAGGGTGAGCCCCGAACCCAAGTATGGAGGGAGCATCGTACAACGCTCGGTGACGGGGCCGCAGTGGCGGCCAACTTGGCAAACTTATCGATTCCCGGCCGATGAAGGCCGCAGCGGCTTACTGCTTAGGAAGCCCGATAAGTATGCCGATGCTAACCGCGGCAGCTTGCTGTCCATTTTTTGGGTTCACACTCCAAGTCGGTTCGATAAACCAGCCCAGATTCTTAGTCGGCCAGAACATCCAATCGAGCGCAAATTCGATGCTCCAGGAATCGGCCGGTTCTGGGCCATTCAGGGACCGTGAAAATGATGGACCGGCACCAATCATGAATTCCGCGGTCGGAGAAAAGTGAAACGGCTTCTTGAAAAGAAGGTCACCGGATAATTCGGTATGTCCGGCGGTAGTGAGCGTCGTGTAGCCAAATTCTAGCTCCAGCCAATTCTCGATAGGCTCAACCTCTCCTGCAATCGTGCCCCCGAAGTTCGGACGCTCGCCATCGAGAGACCATTCCCCGGCCGCACCAATCTCCAACACAAAGCTATGCTCAGAAGAGCCGCTTTCCTCACGCTCGGGTTCCTCCTGCTCGCGAGTGGTCTTAATCTTTTGCGATGAGCCATAGTTGGCCGGCCGAACGACGGGGACATTCGGCCGCTGCAGCACCGCTGCCTTGCCGACGTTGCGGGCGATGGCATAACCGTCTTGTCCGTTCCATGAAACCAGGCACCATCCGCCCCGGCAATCGCTAACCTCAACCATCGTTGCCTTGGGGATGAGTATTACAATCTCGCTGTCGAGTCCGGGCGCCTTTCGCAAGTTTGTTGCCCGCGTCGTAGCGACTGGCTCGGCTGCTGCGTGAATCACCGATAGGATCACCGCAGTGCCAGCGAGTGCCCCGCATGAAAAACATGGCTTCTCTGCTCGCATGAACTCCCCGCTAGGCGATTGCTTCTGCGCGCGGCCGATTACGACGTGGGTTCTGGTGCCGGCCCAGACCGGCCAAAGTAACTCTATCCTCAACTGACCGGAAACGAGATATGCCTTTAACGATTGCGGAGTCCGCGCGAGACCCATCCTCTGACCCCGGATACACTGTGCCGTCAGGCAAGGACCAGGGTTTGAATTTGTGCCCGTCAGTGACGGGTAGCCGCCGCGAGCCACGGCGACCGCCGGTAACGGTCAGGAGGGCCACGATCTTTTCGCACCGCGCAGGTTTTGAGCGCTTAAGTGTCATTGACCACAGACGCGCAGTCCGCCTTATGGGATTTGTGACAGACAAAATGGCGAAGGACGGCATTGGCCCAGTGCGCATGAGTTTCAGCCATGGGCCTACAACACCCGAGATCACGGAGTCTAAGCGACACGCGGTACCAACAACCTGCCCACGGGCGGCACCAAGAGCTTACCAGAACCGGCTCTACGCTCGGTGCAGCATCCGAATTTGTGGCCTCCTGCCCGGGATGTTAGGCGGAGCCCAACTGATTATTATCGCCGCGTCATCGTCTCCAGGTCTTGGCCAGCGAGGATTTCCTTGTTGATTTCCGGGTTCTTGAATTGTCGTCGTGCGCTTCCAATCCTACAAGGGTTATCTTCCGGGGAAACGCGCCCCCGTCCCACGTCGCGATCTTGTCAAGCGGTGCCGAACGCATTGAGCGTGTCGGATCGCCTGGAAGCAGCACCGGACTTCATGCGCTGCTCAACTGGCCTTCCCTCGCAGTGCGTTCGTGCTCTTCGCGTAGCTCTTTATCATATACTCGTATTCGCGCCCATCTCGGGATGGCCGTCTACTCGTTCGATTGCCAGTTTACAACCACTCGCGCTTGCAGCGCCGCGCCAGCGCTCGTTACGTTCGGAGGTATGACGCGACGTCGGCTGAGGTAGTTCGCCTCAGCGTACGCGGCGTTGCGCGCGCGTCGCAAACATTCGGACTGGCTTCGCTGTTCAGCGAGGCGGCGGAGCGACAGTGGGCCCCTAGTGACCACCAAGGAGCCGTGCAGCGGCCGGCTCCTTGGGTTTTCAATGATTTTTACTGCCCGACGGGACGGAACTTGAGCACTCGACGGCCCCGGTTCTCGGCAAGATAGATATTGCCTTTGGTATCCGCAGCGATGCCGTGAATCTGGTTGAATTCCCCAGGAAGCTGCCCGACCCGTCCGAAGGACGATACCACCTTGCCGGTCTCCCGATCGATGATTTCGACCTTCGCATTGTTCTGGTTGATGTCGAAGATGTATTTCTGGTTCAGGTCCGGAGAGAACGCAAGCGCTACCACCGAGCCCCCGGTTTCCTTGACCTTGCCATCGGCCGGCGGGGTGACGGGCTTCCACGGAACCTCGATCGTGCGTGTGAGGACGCCCATCTTGTCATAGACCTGAATGCGGGAATGCTGCCGATTGCAGACATATACCAGACCGTCACGGCCCAACGTCAGGCAGTGCACGCTCTCCATGCCCTCCGGTTGCCACTGGCGCAGGAATTTTCCGCCGCTGTCCATCACCGCGACACGGCGATTGACGCCGGTGCCTTCACCATCAGAAACATAGACGTCGCCATTCTGTGGATCGGTGTCGATGCTGGACGGCATGAGGAACTGCGCAGCGTTGGAATTCAGCGGCTTGCCCTTGATGGTCCCATCGTCGGAGTCTACGACCCCTTTCTTGCCGATCTGAAGCAATAGCTTGCTTCCGTCATGGGTATATTTCTGCACCATGCCGGACGGCGCGGCCGCGATCCATATATTGTTGTCCTTATCGACGTGACAGCTATGGAGGCGTGCATCAAGCAATTTGGAATCGCCCCACGCATTGACCACATTACCGTTTGCATCGAACTCAATGATAGGCGGAGCCATTCGCGCCGCATTCAAATCCGCCGGCGGCGCGTCCTGCCGATTGAGAATGAACACATGATCCTGGGCGTCCGTGCAGACACCGCCCAATCCTCCGATCGTCCACTCGTTCGGCAACGGCTTGGGCCACAGCAGGTCCGGCTCGTATTTAGGCCCGCCGCTCTGAGCCCATGACGAGGGGGTACAAAGGCCGCCGGCCGCGATCGCAAGCAGTGTCACCGTGCTGGCTCTGACAAGAAGGCACATCTTCATCTTGGGGGTTTCCTTTAATCGCCCGTCAATTCAGCGGGAATTTGCACATCGGTCGGCCGGGGATGAGCAGGTCCCTCCCGACGCCATATCTTGCCCCGTACTCGGCCCGCACTGCAACACGTGCCTGAATGAAGTCCGCACGGCGTCGAAGGTTCGCATGCTCTGGTTGTCCCTCTTCGCCCGAGCCCCACCACAGCCGAAATTGACATATGTTGGGGAAACGCGCGAGCTGGACCCGGAAGCGCCAGAGAGGCGAACGCTTCGTCGCGCCTAGCCTGCGTGGGAGTCAATCACGATCGTCATCCCGCAACGCCGCAAACAGAACCAGTTTCGCCAAGCGGCCTGAGTTCCTCCGGCCTTCGACGCGGTGCATCGAGCCGGCCTGCTCAAACGGCGTCGCCCGAATGGCCGCTGCGAGCTCACCGCACGTGCGCACCCGCGCCGAACCGGGTCACCGATCCCCGATTGAACATCCGAGGGCGTGCACTAATTTAATATAGTTCTAGCTCGCGGTCTGCGGAGCCAAAACCAGGCACGTGCGCAGTAGCGTACAGCAACGGCAGCGTATGCGTTGAAATAGGAGTGCATTATGGCGGCTACTATGCCACTCCAAATCACGATCGATCGCGAAGTGATCATCGCATGGGCGCAACGCAGACGAGCGCTCCCGTCGACGTATGAGGGGGACGAGCGTCCGTGGCCGCTAAAGTTCAACGTCGGCTCGATTGCGGCCGGAATGGTAGAAATCCCTTGGGATAGGTTCTTCGAGGAGTTCGAAAGGGCCAATCTCGCTTTCGTCTATCGAGATGCCGGTCCGAATGGTGAGCTCGACGATTTCCACGAATTTGTCAATCGTGCTGCCGTGCCTGAGCTGACCGAGTC
>JASHYD010000487.1 GCA_030043175.1 Xanthobacteraceae bacterium
GGTTTCCTCGCCACGTCCCACATGGCGGCGCGCTAGCACCTCAACCCGGGCGAGCAATTCGGAAAACGAATACGGCTTCGGCAGGTAGTCGTCGCCGCCGGCCCGCAACCCCCTGACGCGATCATCGACGGCGCCTAGCGCTGAGAGGATCAATGCCGGGGTCGTGATTTTCTTGGCGCGCAGGCGGCCAATCACCGTCAGGCCGTCGAGCTTCGGCAGCATACGGTCGACGATGAGAACATCGTAGCAACCGTCGAGGGCTAGCGAAAGCCCTTCCTCGCCGTCAGCCGCATAATCGGCCACGTGGCCGACCTCGCGAAACGCCTTGACAAGATAGTCGACCGCATCGCGATCGTCTTCAATAATGAGCAAACGCATGGATCGCACCAAGTAGGCGCCAGATACGCCTGAACTAGCCGCAGCTGCGTCGCTCATAGTATCTTACATCGGCGTCGCCTACACCGGTTCAGGTCACCGGGGGAGGGTCAGGGGGCTCGAAAGGGGCGGCGGGATGGGCCCGCCGCCCCCCACCATTGACCCCGGCGGGGGCGATGGATGCCGGGCTCGCTGGTTCCTCTATTCCGTGCGGCGACGGGCCGAAGCCCGCCCCGCTCGAGTGCCACCGCCCTTGGGGGGCGGGAGAGCGGCTGACGGCCTATGCGTTGCCGATCGCGACCGCCACGAAGTGGGTGCCCTGGCCCGACTTCACACGCATCAGGACGCTGCGCTTGCCGTCGCTCTGAGCATCAGACACCGCCTTGCGCACGTCGGCCGGCGTGGTCACGGATTTGCCGTTGATGTCGAGAATGACGTCGCCGGTTTGGAACTGATCGCTTGCTGAGCCGTTCGGATCGACCTGCGTGACCGTTACGCCCTCCCCGTTGCGGGTCGGCGCCAACGACAGGCCGAGTTTCGGCACATCGACGCTCCGGCTGGAGGGGCGATCCTCGGTGTCGGTGCGCGCCTGACGCTCCCGCGGCAGTTCGCCGAGGGTCAGCGTCAAGGTATCCTCCTTGCCATTGCGAATGATGCCGAGCTTGACATGGGTTCCGGGCGCCATGGCGCTGATGCGCCGGGCGAGGTTGCGGGCGTCGGTCACGCTCTCGTCATTGACCGAGACAATGACGTCGCCAGCCTTGATGCCGGCTTTCTGGGCGGGGCTACCGGATTGCGGTTCCGCCACCAGCGCGCCGCGCGCATTCTTCAGGCCGAGGCTGTCGGCAATGTCGTTCGTCACCGGCTGAATAGCCACGCCGATCCAACCGCGAGTTACGGAGCCGTGATCCTGCAGCTGCGCGATCACCGCTTTGACGGTCTCGGCCGGGATATCGAAGGCGATGCCCACGCTGCCGCCCGACGGTGAGAAGATCGCCGTGTTGACGCCGATCACGTTACCGTCGAGGTCAAACGTCGGGCCGCCTGAATTGCCTTTGTTGACCGCGGCATCGATTTGGATGAAGTCATCGTAGGGGCCGGCGCCGATGTCGCGACCGCGTGCCGAAACGATACCGGCCGTCACGGTGCCGCCGAGGCCGAACGGATTGCCGACGGCGAGCACCCAGTCGCCGATGCGCGGTTGTTTGTCAGCCAGCCGGACGTACGGGAAATCCCGGCGGCCTTCAACCTTGATCAGCGCAAGATCGGTGCGGTCGTCAGTACCGATGACCTTGGCCGTGTAGGTCTTGCCGTCATCTGTGGTGACGTCCACATGCTCGGCCTTGTCGACCACGTGATTGTTGGTCACGGCATAGCCGTCAGCCGAAATGAAGAATCCCGAACCCTGGCCTAAGGTGTACTGGCGCCGCTGCGGTCGGCCTTGACGCTCGCCAAAACGCGGTATGTCCTGGCCGAAGCGCCGGAAGAAATCCTCGAACGGCGTACCGCGCAGCGGATTATCTTCATTTAGCGAAAAACTGTCGCCGGACGCGTTCATCTTGACCTTAACGGAGATGACCGCCGGCTTCACCTTTTCCACGATGTCAGCAAAGCCCGCCGGGCGCTGCGCGTCCTGCGCGTGCGCATAGGGCGGCGCGAACAGGGCACTGCCGGATGTAGGCGGAAAGGAGGAGAAATCCGCAAACAGCAACCCGCCGCTCAGACCGGCAACGGATGCAAGAAGGAAGATGCGGCGCTTGGAAAAAAGGCGATGCCCCGCATCCCGGGCTACGCGCATAAGCATGTCTCCGACTCCATTTGATAGATTAAACGGCAAGGCGCTCAACTCAGCGCTGTTTCCGACGCTAAGATGGTGAGGGTTGCCTTTCTATATAATGTAGGGAAAATTAAACTTTAGTAAGGTCGCCGCGGAGGTCGGATTTGGAAAACGAAATGGCCGTTAAAGCAATAAAATCAAAATTGAAAAGGCATCATCCGCCGTAAACGCGTCATCGGGCCGCAGTCACGGTGCCCGCTCAATCGCCTCAGCAAGCCGCCGTTCCTCATCGGCACTAAGGGGCGCGGCCGCAAGTGCAACGGCGCGCCGCCGTCTGACGGCTGCAAACATCGCGATGGCGCCGGCGATAAGCCCCGCAACCGGCGTAAGCCACAGCACCAAATTGTGCCACGCAAAGCGTGGTTTGAGCAGCACGAATTCGCCATAGCGCGCGACCAGGAAATCGATCACCTGCGGATCGCTGTCGCCAGCGGTGAGCCGCTCTCGCACCAACACACGCAAGTCGTGAGCGAGCGGCGCATCTGAGTCGTCGATCGATTGATTCTGACACACCATGCATCGCAGTTCGCGCGAAAGCGCGCGGGCGCGCACCTCCAAGGCCTGGTCTTTGAGAATTTCATCGGGCTGAACCGCAAGGGCCGGCCCGACTGCCGACAGGATGAGACAGAGAAGAACGAAATGCCGCACGCGAGTCCACATAAGCTCACTCCGCCGGCACCATCGCGGTTCTCGCCCGCGCCGGCTTGGGAGCGCCGACTCGCAGACGGCGGTCAGAGAGCGACAATCCGCCGCCGAACGCCATCACGACGGCGCCGAGCCAGATCAACAGCACCAGCGGCTTGTAATAGAGACGAATGGCGACAGAACCGTCGGCATTCACATCCCCGAGCGACAGATAGAGCTGGCTGACGCCGCGCGCCATCAGCGCGGATTCGGTCGTGGTCATTTGCCGTGACGCGAAGGTCCGCTTCGAGGGTTCCATGATGCCCACGATCTCGCCGTGCCGCCGGACCGTGAAGGCCGCGGCAAGCTCGGTGTAATTTGGTCCCGTTCGATTGAAGGTGCGGTCAAACGTGACGTCGTAATTGCGCACCGTGACTTTGTCGCCCGGCTTGATTGACAGGATGCGCTCGGCACCCCACTGGGTTTCGCCCACAATGCCGAGCAGCGTAACGCCGAGGCCAAGATGCGCGAACGCGGTGCCCCAGGCGGATCGCGGCAGACCGGCGGCGCGTCGCAGCACCGTCGCCAACGGGGTGCGCAACAAGCCGATGCGCTCGCCGATATCGGTGACGGCGCCAGTGATGACGAACAGCGCTACACCGACGCCGAACGGCGCCAGCAGAGGTTTGCCCTCCACCACGAAGCTGGCCGCAAGGCCAATCAGCGCCACCAGGAAGGCGCCCGAGAGGCGCTGGGCGACACCCACCAGATCGCCGCGCTTCCATGCGAGCAGCGGCCCGAAGGGGACCGCGAGCAAAAGGCATGCGAACACAGGCCCGAAGGTCATGTTGAAGAACGGTGCCCCGACCGAAATCTTCTCTCCGCTCAACGCCTCGAGTGCGAGCGGATAAAGCGTTCCGACGAACACGGTGGCGCAAGCCGTGGTCAGGAACAGATTGTTAAGGACGAGCGCTCCTTCGCGCGAAACCGGCGCAAACAAACCGCCTTGGCGCAATAGCGGCGCCCGCCACGCGAACAGCCCGAGGCCGCCGCCGATAAACAGGATAAGGATCGCCAGAATGAAGATGCCGCGCAGCGGATCGGACGCGAAGGCGTGCACCGAGGTGAGTACGCCGGAACGCACCAGGAAGGTGCCGATCAGCGATAGCGAGAAGGTGAGGATCGACAGCAGGATGGTCCAGATCCTCAGTGCCTCGCGTTTTTCCATCACCACCGCGGAATGCAGGAGCGCGGTGCCGACCAGCCACGGCATCAGCGACGCATTCTCGACCGGATCCCAGAACCACCACCCGCCCCAACCGAGCTCGTAATAGGCCCAATAGGACCCCATGGCGATGCCCACCGTG
>JASHYD010000038.1 GCA_030043175.1 Xanthobacteraceae bacterium
TAATGAGTTATGACTCGCGTGATACGGCACTGATGGCGGTCTTCGGCTTTACTGACCGGCAAGACCTGTAAGATTATCGCTCACGGGCGCGGGTTTGACCGGGCTAAGCCATCGCCCAAGCGTGACTGGTTAGGTCGGGTACAGGCTCAAGATCCACCGAATTCCCTTAGGTTCCAAAACGCCATGCCGAGCCGGAAATTTGCGTGGGCCGCCTTCCCCGACGAACAATTGCTCGGGCTCCGCCTGAAGGACCTCGAGGTCACGGTCGACGGCACTTGGCTAGAGGACTGTCTGGGCACTCTGCATGAAGAACTCGGCGAGCGCGGCATACGGGCCCGGCCTCACGCCTGGATCTCGAGCGAGTGGTTCAGCCCGGAAAACACGCCGGGCATCGCTATCCCTTTCTATCTCACCCACCGGCGCTTGATGCAGCTGGAGAGGAAAATGATCCTCGACGTTGAGGGCGGTACTTGGTCTGAATGCATGAACATCCTTCGTCATGAGGCCGGCCATGTGCTGCAGCACTCCTATCAGCTCCAGCGACGGCGTCGATGGCAGCAGCTATTCGGCCGGTCCTCGCAACGCTATCCCCGCTATTATCGAGCCAATCCCGCCAGCAGGCATTTCGTCCAACATCTGCGGCTCTGGTACGCGCAGAGCCATCCGGATGAAGACTTCGCAGAAACGTTTGCCGTGTGGCTTCGGCCCCGCTCGAATTGGCGATCGCGTTACGCCGGATGGCCAGCACTCAAGAAGCTTGAATATGTCGACGTGTTGATGGCAGAAATCGCCGGGCAACGGCCGCTGCTCAGTGGCCGGGAGCAGGTCGACCCCCTCAACCGCCTCACCGATACGCTTGGTGAGCACTACAAAAAAAAGCAGGCTCTCTACGCCTTCGACGCGCCCACAACCTACGACCGTGATCTGCTGCGGTTGTTCTCCGCCGATCCCAGGCATCACCGGTGGCAGTCGGCTTCGATGTTTATCAGGCACAATCGGGCGAGAATTAGACGACTTGTAGCGAAGTGGACGGGTGAGTACCAGCTCACACTCGATGCTGTGCTCGATGACATCGTGGCCCGGTGCCGCGAGCTCAATCTGCGTGCAGTTGGTCCCGAGCGTGAGCTCATTATCGAGTTCGCCGTGCTTTTGACCGCCAAGACGATGCATGCCCTGTTCGGCCCATCGCGGCGTAGGTGGATCGCGCTATGAAACGGCTTCGTGTCTTAGTGCTCATGGACCCCGACCTGATACCCCCGGATTCAACCGAGGGATACACCGAGCAGCAAATCAATAAATGGAAAACTGAGTATGACGTTGTAACGACTCTGCGTACCGCCGGGCACGAGGTCCGGCCGCTCGGCGTTCACGACGAGCTCAAGCTGATCCGTGATGAGATCGAGGGCTGGAAGCCGGATGTGGTGTTCATTCTCCTCGAGCAGTTTCACGGCGAGGTTATCTACGACCAGAATGTTGCGAGCTATCTCGAGCTTATGCGCGTTCCGTATACCGGCTGCCAGCCGCGCGGCCTGGTGCTGGCGCGCGGCAAGGATCTTTCCAAGACCCTCGTGCATTACCATCGGATTCCAGTACCGGCTTTTGCGGTCTTTCCCATGCGCCGCAAGGTCCGCCGACCGCCGCGTCTCGCCCTACCACTGATCATCAAGAGCGTGAGCGAGGACTCATCCCTCGGCATCGCCCAGGCATCTGTCGTCGACAGCGACGAGAAACTCGCAGAGCGCGTCGCCTTTATTCACGAACGAATCGGCACCGCTGCCATTGCTGAGCAATACATCGAGGGGCGCGAGCTCTATGTCGGGGTGCTCGGCAACGACCGCCTGCGGGTGCTGCCAGTTTGGGAACTGCAATTCGGCAATATGGCGGAGGGTTCATGGCGCATCGCTACCGAGAAGGTCAAGCACGATCCTGATTACCAGGAGCGCCGGGGCATCCTGCACGGGCCTGCGGAGGACCTTGCGCCTGAACTGCACGCCCGCATTCAGCGAACAGCGAAGCGCATCTACAGAACGCTGGAGCTCGACGGCTATGCCCGCATCGATTTTCGTCTCTCTGCTGAGGGTGTCCTCTATTTCCTCGAGGCCAATCCAAATCCTGAGATCGCGGAGAGCCAAGAATTTGCGGCGGCAGCGCGGCACGACGGCCTCTCCTACCCGGACCTGCTGCATCGGATTCTAGCTCTTGGAATGAGCCGAACGGCATCAAGCAGCGCCCGGTGAGGCTCCCCCGTTCTGCTCTTTCCCGAGTCGATTATGGCGGGCACTTTCGGCTGCGACATCGGCAGTTCGATCAGGGAGGGCCGGTCCCGGGCTCGACCGCCTTGCCGATCGCTGCGATCGGCGGACAAATGTCGACTTCAGCGGCAGCTTTGACAGCGCAAACAACGACGTGGTTTCGGCGCCTCGGCCATGACTGGCTCGATCATCGGCAGGTCGGATGCTGCCGGATTCCGTATCATCAAGCGATCTCCGATGCCCCTGGCGGCCTCGACAGCCGCGGCTTCATGCATCTGTCGTCGATTGCGCCGCGGCGCCGCCCGCTCATCCTCACAGAACCGGCCTCGCCCTGCCGCGGTCTCGGCCTGCCTGAGTCAAAATGATCCCCAAAGGTGGCTGGCCCGAATGCGCTCGATCCCGGCCCGTAATCGTACTTTGTCAGGACGGCCTGCGAAGACAACAATGTTGTGACGATCGCGGCACGTCAACGCCGGCGAATGGAGCCAACGGCTCCAGCGACCGTGTTTGGCGACATTTCGCGCCGTTTTTTTGTCACACGCAGGCTTTGACCTTTGCGTGTCGTCTGGTAGAGAAGCCGGATGGTGCGATTGCGCGTGTTCTCGCTGGCTCGGCTACGGTGCCTCGGTCCGGTGCTGCTGGGTTTCTTTGTGTTGGCCCAGGTCACCGCCATAGTGCCGTTGATCAGCATCCACATCCAACATGCATTGGAGACCGAGCAAGATATTGCTACCGACCTGCGCGAGAGCGGCGGGGTTAATCATGCGCACCGCCATCACCTCCACCACGACAGCGGACAGCACGAGCATAGTACCAACGATGCAAACGATCAGTGTTGTACCCTGCACCACCACTTGGCGGGTGTAATGCCGATGGCGCGTGGCGCGAGCGGGAGCGGTTCGGCGGTATCGATCGTCGCTCTTTCGCCGCGCTCACTTGTGGGCATTGATCCGAGTAAGCTGGAACGCCCGCCAAAACTCCCATTGTCGGTCTAAACTGCGCCCGGCCGATCTGGTCGCGCGCTCCGGTTTGGCTTCGGCAATCCCGGAGTTTCCATGCATGCGCATCTTATGCAGCATAACGCCTCACCATGGGGTGGGGGGTGGCCCTGTTTTCCTTTGGGTGATCGAAACTCCCACCGTGATGGCCGTCATTGTGATCGCTATATCGCCATCTACGCACACAGCAGCAGGTCCGCCCAACCTTGTACGCGCGAAGCGGCCGGAGTGGTTTCGCGTGCGGCGTGGGACTACCGAATCTCGGGCGACGCAACCGTCCGAGCAGGGCGCTCGCTGACGAACTGTGAACGACACCAACCTGCAATCGAGGTTCGAATTCTGAGCGTGACTTGAGAGCGCTTCTTGAGGGAAGCCAAGCCCCGCTGATACCCGACAATACACAGTGAGGTCAGAAATGGATGAGGTGCATCTATCCAATCTAGTAATTGCCGCGGGCTGTCTGCTTGTCGTAGCCGGGGTGCTCCACCTCTTTTGTCAAGCCCTCGAAGTGCGACAGGCAAAGCAGGGGCGGATTAGCGCCAGACTAAATGTGAGAAAGTGGTCATGTCGATCAATATCTCCCGGTATCATCATGATTGGCCTCGGTACCGCGCTGCTCGGAGGCGGACATTTTGTCTGACGTCGATGACGTGTTGGCACGACCGGCGCAACTCGGGGACACCTGGTTGAGGAACCACTCATGGCTCCCGCCCTTGACCGTTGCGTTCGGCGAGGAGCCTTGACCGGTAATGAGGCCGCATGCACGCTGACATCCGGGTGATCTCTCGGAGCGCAATACGCTCCGATCAGAGCCGCATACATTGATGCAAGGCTGCAGAGCCGACAGACCATCGAAACCTCTGCGGCGCAGCGGCCAACCATACATTGCGTCAGTGGGCTGCCGTCGGATTGTTTGCGTACGAAGTAGGTAGCAGACGACCAAAGCATGGCGTGCTAGGCTGCCCATCTCGCCGCTTGCAGAAGCAATAAGCCGAAGGCTCGAACCTTCACTGCGCATTCAAGACTGACGTCCGCGCTCAGGATGCTTTGAGGAGGAGATACCCATGCTGAGATTGAAAACTGCGCTCGTGTGCGGCCCGGGGGCAATCCTGATGGCAAACGCATGGTCTCCCGCCAGTGCGGCCGCAAATTGTGCCGATTTGGCGAACCTGAAGATCCCGGCGAGCGAAATCGGGCTACCGAGCGGCGGTGTCGCGATAACCTCGGCGCAGATGGCGACCGTGCCCGCTGGTCCGCTTAATCCGCGCACGACGCGGGATTATTGCAAGGTGCTGGGTGCCGTAATGCCGATGGAGGCGACTGCGCCGCCGGTCAATTTCGAGGTCAACCTGCCCGTCGACTGGAACGGCAAGGCCGTTCAATATGGCGGTGGCGGCTCGAACGGCGTACTGATCACCGGCCTTGCGCCTCTGCGCGACGCGCGCCGGGACACGCCAGTGCCCGTGGCGCGCGGGTTCGCCACCTGGGGTACCGATGCCGGCCACGACAGCAAAAAGCTTCCTCACCCACGGGCCTTTGCGCTCAATGACGAGTCGCTCGTCAATATGGCGTACGCGGCGTACAAGAAGACCCATGATGTGGGCATGCGCATCGCGCGCGCGTTTTACGATCGGGCGCCTGCCAAAGTTTATTTCTACGGCGGTTCGGAAGGCGGGCGCGAAGCGCTGATGATGGCGCAGCGTTTCCCGACCGATTTCGACGGCATCGTGAGCGTGGTACCCGTGGCCAATTACGCGGGCAACAATCTGATGCGGGCAAAGCTCACCCAGCTTCAGCGGGAAGGCGGCTGGATCAACCCGGCCAAAGTGAAGGTGATCCAGGATGCAGTCGAAGCCGCCTGCGACAAGCTCGACGGTATCGAGGACGGCATCGTCAGCGCCTATGAAAAATGCCTGAGCACGTTCGATGTCGGCACGCTGCGTTGTCTCAATGGGACGGACGCCAGCGACACTTGCCTTTCTGACAAGCAAATTGAAGCCGACAGGCTTGTGCATCGTCCTTACCAATATCCGTTCGCCATGAAGAACGGGGTCACGTCGTTTCCAGGGTGGACCTATGGAAGCGAGGCGCAGCCGGGCGGGATGATCGACACCATAACCGGCCATGAGATGCCGCAATTCCCGATCACGAACGCGAAGACGCAATCGGTTGCCTGGGTCAATGCGGACGGTTTCGTGCGCTATTTCTTCGCGCGCGATCCAAATTTCGACCCGCTCCAATTCTCGCCAGAAAAATTCGCCGGCCGGATCAAGGAAATTTCGGAGATGTTCGACACCACCGATCCGGACCTTTCGGCTTTCCAGGCGCACGGCGGCAAGTTGATTCTGAAAGGCAACGGCGCCGACTATCAACGCAGCGTGCTGCAGGAAATCGACTATTACAAATCGGTAATCGGCAAAATGGGCCAGGATCGCGTCGATCAGTTCGTCCGCTTTTACGTGACGCCGGGCGTGAACCATCCGGGAAACGGTGTCATGAAGGACGGCAAGGCTGTGCCGGCCAAGGTCGATCTGCTGGGCGCTTTGGACACCTGGGTCGACTTGGGTAAGTCCCCTGACGGCCTGATGCAGGTAAGCCAACAAGAGCAGGCGCCGTTTAACACGATCGCCTCGCGCCCGCTGTGCCGTTATCCGCTCAGCCCGCATTATGACGGGCATGGCGATGCGAACTTGGCGGCAAGCTTCATCTGCGCGGGGCAGTAAACGCTGCTCCACCGTGGCCTGCAGTACGTTCTGCCGGCCCGGCAAGCCCGACCTATGTGCTTGCGCACATCCTCGCGAATGCGAGATCCGCTTGAATCCTTGATCATAAAAATATCGCCGGCGTAGCGGCATCCGGGGCGCCATGCGCGCGAGGCCAAATGTCGGCGCCTGAACGATGCCGGACTCGGCGGGACGACGCCTCGGAAAGGGACTTGTCATGACCCAAGGCGTCATCGAGGACGAGGGCTTGTTCACCACGATGGACGTTGTCAGCACAGATGGCTTCCACAAAATGTCAGCTCCCGGCACATCGGTC
>JASHYD010000488.1 GCA_030043175.1 Xanthobacteraceae bacterium
TTGTAGAGGTCGAACACGTCGGCATGGGTGATCGCGAGGTCGACTCCCCTCAGATAGAGGAGGTCGGCGATGTTTTCGACCGCCCCGTAGGTGACGATCGGCAGGATGCGGAGATTGTCGCCGTCATCGAACGCCTTTGCGAGTTCGGCCGCAAATCGGATGAAGCTGCCCTCGAGGAGGCCGGCGGCAATGCCAACCGTCCAATTATTGACGCGAGCCGCCTTCACGGCTTCGCCATTGGCCGCGGCGCTCGGCGCATTGCGACTGCTGGCCCCAGCGGCCACCCGCAACGCTGTCTGAGCCGCGGGCGGCCTGATGCCGGTGGCCAATACGGCCGCCAATGAAACGGCCAATCCGAGCAGCGCGTGCCGTGACCTCAGCATATCTTCACTCCTCGACTTTTCCGGCTGATTGCGAACCTGAGCGGCGATACGACGCCATCGGGCTCACTCGGGCAGCCGCGCTAGTCTCTCAAGCCGTTCGGGAGCCGCGGCGGAGCCCAGATCTTTGGCTTTCTGGTACCAAGTTTGAGCCAAGCCAACATTTGCCGTGATTCCACCTCTGGTGTTCAGCTTCCTGAGCACGAGCGGGTCGAAGCTTTCCGCAAGCGCGAAGGCGGCGACCGGATCGCCCGCTTCCGCGGCGGGTTGCAACATCATGCGGGCTGCGCCGATGTTTCCGTTTGCCATGTACTCGGTGCCGGTCTTGACCATCAGCGCAATTTCGCTGGTAGCGAGCCGCCGCGGTTGAGACATGTCCGGCACCACGACTGCATCCGCACCGGCATCCGCAGCTGAAACCGTCGATCTGGCGGTCACATCCGCCTGCTGGGGCCCTACTGCACCAACCGTGAATTGCGGGGATGCCGTTGGCACGGCCTCGTGTGACGTTTGTTCATCGGACGGCGCCACGATCGCTTTCGCTGCCGCAGGCGCCGCAAATGGGCGAGGCGCGGATTTCGACACCAAGCCCTGCTGGTTAGACTGGCTAGAACCGAGTGCGAGGTGCGCCGGTGACATTGGCCCGGAACCCATTCGGTATCCGATGACACCGACGGCCGCCACTACGGCGATACCTGCGAGCCGGCGCGTCAACCAGTACCTTACGCCGGGCGAAGGCGGTGGCTCCGGAAGCCGCTGCGGTGCAAGTGCGAGCTTGTTGCGCAGTTCCACGATCGCGACGTCGCCAGCGAATGATCCGCGTCGTTTCGATCGTTTCCAAGGTGGCTGCCCCGATTCCAGCGTTGTGTTTGGCGAGGCGGCATCGCCGTCTCGATGCGCGCCGGCCGGAATCAGGTCTAATTCAGGATGCCGAATCTTTTTCGGCGCATAATTCAATGGCCCATCTTTCGATGGCCCATCATCGGGCTCTCGACCCGGCGCACTCATGGTCCCCTCCTATACGACCGATCATCGGCGCCGTCGGCACCCGCTAACCTCCTGGTTGAATTTTGTCAAATCACGTTGTGCCTTATTTGACCGAATTGTGACTTTTTTCGGTCATGCCACGTCCGCGGCGAAGCTGTGCCGATTTTAGCGCCGCCCTTGTGCGTCCGGCAGCGCGGGAGTTTTTCGTATGGCTTCGCGTGGTTCACTCCCGGGTTCACGGGCGTCATGAAACGGCCAGTCGCAGCCATCCTGAGCTCGAATCGGATGAGGGAATGGTCGTGAAGCAAACGGGGTTACGGCGCGACCACGGGGTGGCACCAAGATCGCGGCGCTTACCATCATGTCCCGGGCCCAGTGCGGCAACCGCTACAAAAAAGACGCGAGACCAGCTGATCACAACAATGTGCCGCGCGATCGATGTCACAGGCGAGGTCGATACAAAAGCTGTTGGGCAGTATCGGTCATGGGCAGGCCCCAGCGGGTGCAACGGTGTCTTCCAGGAGCTTCTCTCCCGCTGCCTTCCAACGTGGTGAGACGGTGTTACCCGCAAATTTGGCGGGGCGGCAACAAAGATAGAGGAGGGAAACACTCATCACCGGTCCCACGCTGCTATGGAAAACTATCAACCCACCGATTACACTGTAACCGTCCAGTCCCACTGGAGCACCTCCCATGCCACTGACCAATGCCGAGAAACAACGTGCCTACCGCGAACGCCACCTTGGCATCCGCGGCGGGAAAACGCGCATTCAGCTCTTTCTGAGCACCGGCACCAGGGCGCAGCTCGGACGGCTAGCCCATCGCAGAGGTTACAGCGTAACCGCTCTGATCGAGGAATTGGTCGCGAGCGCCGAGCGTCGGGTGACCGCAAAGCTGTCGGCCAAGGCGCTCAATGCGTACTATCGGCAGCGAACAGCGGTTCTAAGCCGCCCGCGTGCAAGCAGGATCCCATAACCCGCGCGATCCGACTGGTTTACCGGGGCATTGAATGATCCGGCCAACGTGCCTACCGTCAGCGCAGGCCGAGCATGAAGCACCGAACCAGAAGCTTGTCGACATTGTTCCGCAGCCGACTGCGGCTGAAGCACGATTGACGGCGACCGCCGCGTCGCCGGAGGGTTAACAGCAAAGAGAAGGTGCGCAGGCGTTTGCGGTGTGTGATCGCCAGCAGTCGGGTTGCCGAACCGCCGGCGCCTCTCGGGCCGGCGGGTCGAACTGGCGGCGTCGACGGGCGGAAGCAGCTTCGAGATGGCCACGATCGAGGCCTATCGGGCCGCCCACGGGCCAGGATGGCGCCCGACGAAGGCAATGCCCGATCCAGCAGAAGAAATCACCCAGCATGCGCGTTGACGAGGCGTTCCCTACGGCTGTAAACAGGCGCGCTTCCAACGAAAATTGGGAGCAAAATGGAGCGAATGGCCATCTAGCTGCCGGATGGCTAAGCAAGAAGACTATCAATATCAACTGGTTGGAGAGGTGGCAGAGTGGTTGAATGCACCGCACTCGAAATGCGGCATACGGGCAACCGTATCGGGGGTTCGAATCCCTCCCTCTCCGCTCCATACTCCTTCCGTTCACGTTTGGACTGGTTCGGATCAGTTCAGCCTTAGCTTCAAAATATTCATTATTACAATAACTTATCGTCCAATGACGTTCGATCCCGTTCGCCGAATTTCGCCTGCTTCCGCTCGCTTGACGTGGAGTATGATGTGGGGTTATAAGTCCATTTCTAAGGTTTAAGTCCAGAATGGAATTATAATGGCGCTCAACAAGCTCACAGCAGT
>JASHYD010000489.1 GCA_030043175.1 Xanthobacteraceae bacterium
ATGTGCACCTCAAAGATCGGCCCCTCGAAGATCCTGATGGCATCGAGCATAGCAATCGATGTGAACGAGTATGCAGCCGGATTGATAATGATGGCATCAGCCTCCCTGCGGGCGGCTTGAATGTAATCAACCAGGACGCCTTCGTGGTTCGATTGGTGAAACGCAAGCTCGGCGCCTGCAAATCTCGCAAACTCTTCGCAACACGCTTTGATTGCATCCAAGGTGGTTGAGCCGTAGATGTGGGGTTCTCGCACACCGAGAAGGTTGAGATTGGGCCCATTGAGGATCATCAGCCGCGCGGTCATCCTCTCTTCCTTCATCTTCATTGTCAGCGTTAGCGGCGCAGCCGGCAGGCATGCATCAGTCGGGCTGCTTTGGAGCTTCGTTGGTTGACGTCAATCAGATTGCGAATCAATGGATAAATCAAGTGCCATCTGGTATTTTCGAAAATATATGATAGAAAGATGTTACCCGAGCGGATGAGTTGGTGCTGTGTCTGCCGCGAGCCGGCGCCGAAAAGCCGAGATTGATCAACGTCATGTTGACGCGCACATCCGACCACGAATCTGTGGGCGAGAAGGCCTACCGACAGATCAGGACCGATATCCTGTTCGGGAGACTCCTTCCGGGCGAGAAATTGAAGCTCGATCGTTTGCGCGAGGACTACCGCGCAAGCATCGGAACGCTCCGCGAACTGCTAAGCCGTCTGGCAGCCGAAAAGCTAGTTGTTGCCGAGGGACAGCGGGGCTTTGAAGTCGCGCCGGTCACCGCCGAAAATCTGCGGGAGATCGCGGCTTTGCGATTGCTGCTGGAGGCGCACGCCCTGACCCAGTCATTTGCCGTCGGCGACATGGACTGGGAGGGCCGAGTGGTTGCCGCGTATCACAAGCTGTCCGCCGTCGAGAAGCGGCTGCTGTCGGGCCAGCCCGCCGACCCGCAGACATGGAAGCGTTACGACTGGGAATTCCACCATGCGCTGACCTCCGATTGCGGCTCGAACGCGCTGCTCGAAACACACGCTCCCGTCTACGATAAGTATCTTCGCTACCAGATGGTCGCGGGCATTTTTCGTGGCGAGATAGCTGCTCGCGAACACAAGAAATTGCTTGAGTGCGCGCTCAGTCGCGACGCAGCGACGGCGCGGGACGTCCTCACGATCCACATCCAAGCCTGCGTCGACTTCACAATCGCAAACGGAAAGCTCCCGCACCACCGGATCAACATTCTCGAAAGCCAATCGTGAGACGCGCAACCGGTCGATTGAGCCGTCCCAGAAGAGGATCGCCTGACCCCGGAGGAATGTCGCTTTGAACTACCAGTTCGATTTCGGTCCGATCATTGCCGGAATTCCAGACTTGCTGTGGGGGTGCTTGGGCACACTCGGACTTGCCACCTCCGGGATGATCCTGGCAGTTATTATTGGCATCGGGGGAGTGATATTGAGAGACTCGAAAATCAGACAATTGCGCTGGCTGGTCATGAGTTTCGTGGAGTTGATCCGCAATACACCCTTCCTTGTGCAGATTTATTTTATTTTCTTCGCGCTGCCGTTCGTTGGTATCAAACTGAGTTCCACGCCGACGGCCGTGATCGCGCTAGGTGTTAACGGTGGAGCTTATGCGATCGAGATTCTACGAGGCGGCGTGCAGTCAATCAGCAAAGGGCAAATCGAAGCCGGACTAGCGCTCGGGCTGCACAAGCTTCAGGTGTTTCGGCTGATCGTGTTGAAGCCGGCGTTGCGCGCCGTCTATCCGTCGTTGGCAAGCCAATTCATCCTCCTTACGCTTACCACGAGCATTACTTCGGCCATCGCTGCTTACGAGCTGACCTCGGTCGCAAAGCTGATCGAGAACGAGTCATTCAGAAGCTTCGAAGTTTATTTCACGGTCACCGCGCTGTACCTGATCATGTCGTGGCTCATGATGAAGTTCTTTTCATTTATCGCGTGGCGGTATCTGAGCTATCCGACAAAGTGAGTAGCCACGATGGGAAAGAGCGAATTTCTCTTCTTGCTGCAAGGCCTAAAGTGGACAGTTATCCTATCTGCCGTGGCGTTCGCAGCCGGGGCTGTATCGGGCCTGGCGGTGGCGTTAGCGCGTACTTCGGAGTGGCGATGGCTGCAACAGTTGACAACAGGTTACATAGCCGTGTTTCAGGGAACCCCGCTCCTGATGCAGTTGTTCGTGGTGTATTACGCACTGGCGCTCGCCGGATTTAATCTCGAAGCATGGCAGGCAGTGGCAATCGGCTTCACGCTGCATGCGAGTGCTTTTCTGGGTGAAATCTGGCGCGGCTCTATTGAGGCGGTACCTCGCGGTCAAGTGGAAGCAGCCAAGGCGCTGAGTCTCGGCTACCTATCACGGATGAAAGACGTAATCCTTCCCCAGGCAATCCGAATTTCGCTACCAGCGACGATCGGCTTCCTTGTCCAGCTGATCAAAGGTACTTCACTTGCGGCGATCGTCGGATTCACTGAACTTGCGCGAGCAGGGAATATCGTATCAAACCAGACCTTCAAACCCTTACTCATCTATGGCGTCGTAGGCGCAATGTACTTCACCGTCTGCTGGCCGTTATCGCTCTGCGGAATGCAACTGGAGCGCCGGCTCACTCCATCGGCAAAACGATGAATAATCGAGCGGGTATTTGCAAACGTGGGAGAAATCAATGAGAAAGACGTCAAAGCCTAACCGCCGTCGCCTTTTAACCGGTGGAGTCGCCTTCGTCGCGGCGCCGATGATCTTGGGCCGAACAGCTCTTGCGATCACACCGGATGAGATCAAAAAGCGGGGCAGGATTGTCGTCGGGATCCAAGGCGACAATCCGCCGTGGGGGTTTGTAGACTCGAGCGGCGTTCAGGAAGGCTTCGATGCCGAGGTGGCGGCACTCTACGCCAAGGAACTCGATGTCAAAGTGGAATTTGTGCCGCTGGAGGTTGCAAACCGAATTCCTGCTCTCACTGCGGGGCGAATCGACTGTCTGTTCGCCACGATGGCGATGTTTCCGGATCGCGCCAAGGCCGTTCAATTCAGCAAGCCGTATGTCGCGAACATCATCGTTCTGATCGCGCCCAAGGCCACCCAGATCAAAACCAATTCGGACATGGGCAAGCTAAAGGCGATCGCAGTGCCGCGCGCAAGCGCGCAGGACACTCAGGTCACCAAGAATGCCCCTCGTGGCACCAACATCCTACGCCTTGATGGTGATGCGGCAGCAATTCAAGCGATGCTCTCAGGCCAGGCCGACGCTGTCGGCGGCAACATGTTCTACAAGGACAAACTCAACGAGGCGAGGCCCGGCACCTTCGAAGACAAGCTCGAATTTCAGCGCGTTTATAACGGAGTGTGCACACGTCTTCACGAGAAGGAGATCAACGCATCGATCAATTCCTTCATTGATAAAATAAAAGCCAGCGGCGACCTTGCCAAAATCCACGAGAAGTGGATGAAGCGGGCCCTGCCGACCTCGTTCCCCGAGAGCATCGAGGGTGTTCCTTTCATCGCCAGCTGATGCCATTGCAAAAGAGGCATAGCCGCTGCGAGCCTGAGTCCAGGTGCAAAACCGTTGGTTCGATGATCGAGATGGAGGGCATGGAGAAATGAGTCGACTCGTTCAAGGCATTAAACGATCAACTTGATCGTCCGCGCAAGCGGGAAAATCGTTCTATGCGGACCTTCCGGCTCAGGCAAATCAACGCTGCTCCGCTGCATCAATCACCTCGAATGCTGCGAAGAAGAAGGGTCCTGGTTGGGGGAATCCGCCTTACTGATGATCCGAAGACGTTCAATGCAATTCGACGCGAGGTCGGCATGACATCCCAACAATTCAATTTTCACCCGGCGCTTCCTTATGATTGACGGCAACACAGTCCTTATTGCGCATCTCGGCTATCCGACCTCAGCTTTCAAAGCGCCGCTGATCTATAATCCTTACTTCGAAAAAATTGGGATCAACGCGATCGTTGTGCCCATGGGTGTAAGACCCGAAGGGTATGCAGGGTTCGTGTCAAATCTATTCAGACTTACAAATATACGAGGCGCGCTTGTGACCATGCCGCATAAGATAACTACTCTTTCTTTAGTGGACGAAGTTTCCACGACCGCGAAGATCGCGGGAGCCTGTAATGCCATCCGAGTCCGCGAAGATGGTACGCTGGCCGGGGACATGTTCGACGGGGACGGTTTTGTTCGCTGCATGATGCGCAAAGGACGCAATCCGTCTGGTGCGCGAGCGCTGGTCGTGGGAAACGGCGGGGCAGGTTCTGCGATTGCAGCCTCGCTGGCAAAAGCTGGGGTCGCCGCACTCGGACTCTTTGACCTTAACGCCAACATTACGAGTTTGCTCGTTGGGAGACTACGGAGCCACTACCCGAAGGTAGAGATTAGGCAATTCTCGAGTAACCCGGAAGGCTATGACATCGTCGTCAACGCGACCCCAATCGGGATGTCAGAGGGGGACCCGCTGCCGATCAATGTCAATGGCATTTCGAAATCGGCATTCGTTGGCGAAGTGGTCATGAAACAAGAGCTCACGCCGTTGCTTGCGGCCGCCGCGGAGCGCGGCTGCGAGACGCAATCGGGTACCGACATGCTTTTTGAGCAAATTCCCGCGTACCTTGAATTTTTCGGATTTCCCACCGCAACGCCGGATGAGCTCAGAGCAGTCGCGAAGATTGCTTATTGATTGACGCTTGGTACCAGTGACCGCGGCATCCGACGCCGATAGCCAACCGACTCTAGCCTGGCAGCAGCCGCCGATCTAGATTGAAGCAGATTGCGTAGAGTGGCAGCTCCTCTATCAGGCGGCGGTTGAGCTGTGGAGCCAAAGACGGCAGACGCCAGAGCGCGTTACGCACGGACGTTTCGTCGAGCCCCTCGATCAGCAAGAGACCTGCGAAGGTATCGTCCCTACGACGCATGCTCTTCTCGCGCGTTTGAATCGACGTCTGTACGACATCGGTGAGCATTACGCGTGCTGCGGCAACGCGGTCCATGCTTGCCAATTCATGGCACAACGTACCCGCGTCCCATTCCGGCTTAGTATCCAATCGTATGGTGGCGATCAGACCCCCTTGGCCGATGCCGGCTGCGGAGGCGACTCGGCCGCCGCCGCGTGCGAAGTTTTGCAAGCGCGGCATTATGCGCTGTGACCACGGTGTTGGTTCATCCAGCCTTGCCAAATACTCGGCACCGCCCATGGTCTCGGGTTTCTCCAGATCATAAAGGATAAAGTAGCGGTTCGCAGCCGTGCCTAGGGCGCGAAAGATACGGCAGGCGAAGAATCCTTCGATCCTGACACGCTCAATGGAGTGCTCTCGCGTCATCCAATGTGCCCAATCGGTGTCATCCTCTGGCGGAAGATCGCTCCAGATGGCCAAGAAGCCGCCTTTGCGCATGCTCGATCCTCTATCCTTGGCGCAAGCTCATCGCAACATCAGTCCAATGCTTTGCGCAGCTCTGCTGCTGCCTCTCGGTCGCCAAGGGTCCTAACGTTCGTGAATACTTCGCCACATCTCGGAAACAAAAAACAATGCAGGACAGACATCTCCATGCGGTCGTGTCCCACGCTAGACCCGCTTATACATCAGCGAGAAGACCAAGCAGTGGCAAGCACCACCGTCAACCGCGATCCGATGGCCCCGGCAGTCTACCCCCTAGGGTTGTTAGCGAAAAGAGGAGACGCAATTCGTCCTGCTCGGGTTTCTCGCCGGATCCACTGAATCTCACGCAGGCGGATATCGCTCGACAGTCAATGGGCCGGTCACGAGGCGGGTTGGTGAGCAAGAGGCATGCGGTCGTTGATACCGACGCTCAGCAGTCCGATCTTGACCTAAATCCACTCGAGTGCGCGCGGGCGGAATTCAAGCTCACGCCCGGCTTTCTGGTTCGAAGCGCCCCTAAGCCTTGTCGCGGAGTAGACCGCGTCGGGGCCCGAAGCCCGAAGCGCCTCTTCTTCGCTGTGGCGAGGTGGTGCAGGTGCTCCTACGGCACGCGCAAACGCCGTCAGCCACAAGTGCTGAGGCGACGGGTTTCCGTCGACGATGTTGTAAGCTCCCGGCGGGCATTCGAGCGCGGCAGCGGTTGCTGCGGCCGCATCGTCGATATGCACGAAGCTGTAGACGCCCTGGCCGTCACCGATAATCGGAACCTGCTGTTGCCGGACCTGATCACCAATATCGCCCTCGCGCGTATACCAGGTGCCGGGACCGTAGAAGAATCCGTAACGTAACGCGACGAACTCGATTCCTGGCGTCGCCGATGCGTGCGCTTCCAATTCCAGGTAGGTGCGGGCGCTAGCCTCGACTCCCGGCGACGCGCTGGAGACGAACGGGACGGACTCGTCCGCTAGCCCCGCGCCGCGCGCATACCAGAATCCGGAGCTTTGCAGCAGGTAACGGCGCACGCCCGCATCGCGAAGCGCCGCAAGCAGGTTGACGTTGCCTTCCACTCGGACTTTGCGATCGCGTTCCGCCGCTGCCCTCATTTCGGCGGGCGTGTAGTGCCGGGGCAGTGAGGTCAATTCGTTGATCACAGCGTCGGGCCGGATCCGTCCGACGGCGGCCTTCACCGCACCGGCATCCAGTGCGTCAGCGATGACCGCCTCCGCCCCGATTTCCCTCAACGCGGGGGCAGAATCGGCCGATCGCGCAAGTGCGAATACGTCATGCTGGTTCGCTCTCAGGCGGCGAATCGACGGCCGGCCGATCGCACCGGTTGCCCCGGCGATCAGAATTCTCATCGCGCTTCCCCCCGAGCTCGCGTTGCGGCACCTCGAAGGCAGCGCCTTGGTTCGCATAGCCTCAAGCAG
>JASHYD010000490.1 GCA_030043175.1 Xanthobacteraceae bacterium
CGACGAGGCCGCTGAAGAGGATTCCCGCGAGAGTGTTTCGGCGGTGGCCGCTCATGTTGAACCATCTTTGCGGGAGTGATGGGCAGGTTCCCGCCGGCTGCGCGTTGAGTGCCCTCCCTGCCCTTGCTTGCCCGGCTATCATCCAGCGCGCGCGGAACCCGCAAATGTCGTGCGACCACGTCTGGTCGAGGACAAAAGATGCGGCTAGCCGCGGACGGCACGCCCCGGCCGCTACGGCTTCATCATCAAGCAGTCGACCTCGATCGAGGTTGCGGCATCACCGCCCGGCGGTTGCCGCCGCACGGTTCGCTGCAGCTTGAGGCCTTCCTTGCTGCACGAGATCTCGACGTCCTTCGGATCGATCTCCTTGCTGAATCCGGAGAATTTGAAATGGCCTTGATCGTCGGTGCGCGTGACAAGGCTTGCATTGCGGTTCTTGATTTCCGCGCTCACCTTGGCGTCGGCGACGCCGCCGCCGCGATCCAAATCCCTGGCGAAACCGAAAAATGAAACGCCCGCGTTGGATTGATCTTCCTCATCCTCATCCAACGAAGCGCCTCCGGCCCATGCCATTCCGGCAAACGCGAGAGGGAGCGCCAGCGCCAGTCCTAACAGGAGAGATGCACGTTGCGATTTTGTCATGGTTTCCGCCCGCTGATCGGCCCGTGGTTGTGCCAAGTTGCTATTTTCACATTGCTCTAGCGAGTCTAGCGCATAAAACGGCTCGTGAGAAGGACAACATCATGCCACTTGCGGCGCCCTGCGGGTGCGCCGCAAGCGCCTGAAATTTCTGCGGGAACGCACCCATCCTCGGGCCAGCTCCATGCCCGAACCGGGTAACCCGCAGGGCTCGCGCCCTGCAGCGGGAAAATCGCAGCCCCCTGCCATGACGCCAGAGCTTCGACCTAGCGCAAAAACCACGGCTGGAGAAGCGAGTAGCCAAGGACGATCAGTCCACCGATCGGCGCGATCAGCAACCAGCTCGTCCATACCCGTTGCGCCAATCGCGCCGGAACATAATAGGTAATGATTGCCGCGCCGACGAACGCCGGAATTGCCGCCACCCACACCGAGTTCAAGAAGTCGGCGTCGAAGGTTGCCCAATCGACGATGAAAATCCTCAAGCCGGTAAGAGCGGTCGGCCAGAGCACGGCGAGGAGGCAACAGAAAACGGTCCCGCGGCGCAGCCCCTGCTCCGAAACGAACGTGGCGGCCAAGGCCACAACGAGCGCGCTGGGGATGGCGAGGGCGACCCAGCCATACCAGAACATCGGCGGGCCGACTCCGGCCAACTGCCTCCCGAAATCGACATTGCCAAGAACCGGATGAAAGGTGAAAAGCGGCCAATTGAGTCGCTCGAACGCCGTGTACAGCAGTGGGAAGGCAATGCCGAATGCGATCGCGAAACTGCCGAACTTCGCGCTCGTTTGCGCCGTCGATGAGGGGGCTTTTCCTGCGGGAGCGCTTGCCAGGAATCCCCCGCCTACTTCGAGAGTCTGCGTCATGATCCGACCCCGCGAAAATTGTTGGCGACATGGCCCACGACAAAGGCGTACCACACCGTGAGGGCCAGAAAAACAGTTACCCACCTGCGCACGTTCGCATATTCGCTCGAGGAGGGCTGTTGCCAAAAATACCAATAGGCCGGAAGCACGCCCAGGCCCATTGCTACGATATGCTCCTTGAATTCGAAGGATCCGACCGTCCAAAAGAATCGGAGCTCCTCCATGGGAATTCTGACGTAAGTGCGGTATTTGATGTAAATCCACGCGCCCATAAGCGCTTGCAGCACATAGAGGACTACAATCAGCGGCGCGTAGGACGCCGTTGACACGGGACCGCGATCGACAATCTGGCCCGCCATCTGCCGCGCCGGCATCAAAACGGCCGCAGCCTGAAGCGTGACACCTGCGAGCAGACCGACCGCGAGCAGAAAGTGGACGAAGAGCAGGATTTTCCAGAACGTGTCTTCTCTGATTATGCTGAAGATGATGTTCATGGCGTTTCTTCCGCTTCCTCCGGTTCTGGCAATGACGCCAAGCGCGCAATTATCGTATGACTTACGCGCGGTGACAACTCGAACGCCCGCAAGGCCAGACCGAAGCCGGAGCCCGCATTGATCCACCCCCGACCGGAGCCTGCAAGAGGCCGGCCCCGGTGAGCCGGTTGATAAGCGCCGGGAACTCCCGGACCGCCTTCAACCTTTCGTGTGGCGACGCATCCCCGGGTTTCGCCGGGCGGTTATCCGGACCACTCATTCACCCGGCGCGTTGACGACAGGACGCGACAGTTTGTCACTTCCGGCGCGGTGCGGCGGAGAGCGTGGTAGTCTGTAAGGATTCCAAACCGAAAGACCTTGGACGAGGGAACCTGCTTGCGCGGCGCCGATTCGTGATTCGCGACGGCCGAAGCATTTGAAGGATGGCCGAGCAGGCAGTAACCTGCCCGCCACGCCAAACAACAAGCAAGCAAAGAATAACGGGAGGTGAAGTTGCAATCCATTACCGCGTTCTTGCAGACGCTCCAGGCCTCCTCGTGGGCCGTATTCATTCACAAGAAGGCATGGGCATTCACGACCCTCGAAGTGATTCATGTGTTCGCGGTTTCGTTGGTGATTGGCACCATAGCGATCGTCGACTTGCGCCTGCTCGGTGTCGCCTCCACGAAACGTCCCGTCGCGGAGCTCTCACGGCAGGTTTTGCCGCTCACCTGGGCTGCATTCGGGCTGGCAGTGATTGCGGGTTCGCTCCTGTTCATCAGCCGGGCGACGGACTACTTCGTGGACCCGGTGTTCTGGATCAAGATGTCGCTCATTGCGGTAGCCGGGATCAACATGATGATTTTCGAATTCATCACCGTTCGCGACGTGCAAAAATGGAATCTTAATCCGACGCCGCCGCCGCGCGCTCGGCTCGCCGGAGGCATCTCCATCGCCTGTTGGGTTCTGGTCGTGGTTTTCGGTCGCCTGATCGAATTCAGCCTGCAAGGCGAGTGACGACAGGCGAGCGACGACAAGCGCGACCGCAAGGTCGCCCCTCCATCATCCAAACCTCCCGCACCGGAGACGCCTGGCTCCGACGTAAGCTGAACATCGCCCCCCGACACGTCCTTCAAGCAAACCATGAATGGGCGGCGACGCTGCACAGCCGCCCGGCCGCGTGCGCGCTGGCGAGGGAACCGTTAGTGCGCATCCCGCCCATCAAGTTGCCGGTCAGGCCCCCTCACATCTGACGGCAGCAGGCGAGGCGCTGCGGATGGCCTCACGCTTGCTGCTTGGGGGCAGGCGCCCCACGTACCGAACCGCCCATCCTTGTCATTCCCGGCAGAATACTTGAAGCACTGATTTCCGTTCTTCACCGGCCCCCCATGGAGGATCTCAGCCTGGGCTGCAGCCACCATGGCCGCCAACATCGCGACGGCCGTCACGGTCATCAGAAATTGACGCATTGCTGTCTCCTTTGCCGTCTCCTCGCCAGTTTTGTAAATCAAACGCCGGTTAAGAAGAGATCAGAATACCGCGTACAAAAAGCGCCTATCAAGAGAAAAATAGTATATATCAATTTGGAATAACCATTCCATGCGTCGGTTCCGAAACGGGCCGGGCGGCGATGATTGTGAGAGCCCTTTCTGGCTTTTACGCTCGCGATCGCTCGGCAACGCCGAACAGATCGCCGCAAACTTGGTTCGAGCATCGAGCGCGGCAAGCGCCCTGTTACGGCTTCACCCCACCAATCTGGCAGACGATTTTCCACTGCTCCGGG
This sequence comes from Xanthobacteraceae bacterium, assembly GCA_030043175.1. Next base: position 3,762 of record JASHYD010000490.1, read on the forward strand.
GTGACCGGCTGCACCGACAGGCGCGACAGTTTTATGAGCGCCATGTCCTTCAAGCTCGGCGTTGCCCGCACCGCCGCCAATGTGACTGGCGTCTTGAACGGCGTTACCGCCTTGACATCGACCACAACCCATGGCTCGCCGGATTTGGCCGTCGGATCCGGGTAGCTCTCACGGATGATTTCGGCGATGCCAACGATTTCCTTGCCCTCGCCCGAATGATAGAAGAAGGCGCGGTCGCCTTTTTTCATTTTCATCAAATTCTGCTTGGCCGTGTGGTTGCG